>CAZKUQ010000017.1:0-22322 GCA_964555965.1 uncultured Coxiellaceae bacterium | reverse complement strand
TTTCGCTGGCATGACAAGCTAAATTATTCCGGACACTAGTGCGCCTGCGCGCGGGATGACACCTGTTCGTAAGATATCAATTTTTGCTATGATAAATCATTTTCATGGATAGAAAAGGAATTAACATGAGTCATACACCTATTTTAATTGTCGGAGCAGGGCCAACTGGATTACTGATGGCATGCGAATTAGCACGTCATGGTGTTCCTTTTCGAATTATCGATAAAAAAACTGAGCGCACACTCGGCTCAAATGCAGTTTGGATTCAAACCAGAACAATAGAATTATTTAATCATATCGGCATTGCCGATCGATTTTTGCAATATGGCCATATTTGTAATTCCATCAATCTATACGCAAACGAAAAGGCATTAGTCAATATTTCATTTGATCAAATCGATTCTTTATATCAATTTGTCTTAATGCTCCCACAATCAGAAACAGAAAAAATTCTTGAGAATCGCTTGCAAGAATTACAATACCATGTCGAACGAGGGATAGAGTTAATCGATATACAGCAAATTGCAAATACCGTTGAAGCACAATTAAGCGATCTTTCTGGTCAAATAGAAGCGATTACTTGCGATTGGTTGATCGCATGTGATGGTGCTAATAGCTCAGTTCGTGAATTATGTAAATTACATTTCCCAGGCGGTGATATGACTGAACAGTTTATGGTAGCCGATGCGGAATTAAATTCATTTTTGCATTCAAATGAAATCCATGTGTTTTTTAATAAAGGCACGTTGTTAGCTGCATTTCCATTAAGAGAAAATAAATATCGACTCGGTGCGAATTTGCATTTGGATTATCCGCGCAAGTTTTTTACTGAAAAAGAAGTAAAAGAAATGGTGATTGACCGTGCTCATGGTGAATTTAATGTGGAATCTATTTCATGGATTTCACCATTTTGGGTGCATAGCAAAATGGTTGAAAATTTCCGTAAAAATCGCATATTTTTAGTGGGAGATGCTGCTCATATTCATGCACCAACATTAGGGCAGGGCATGAATACTGGTTTGCAGGATTCATATAATTTGGCGTGGAAAATAGCGCTTGTGATACATGGAAAATGTGATGCAGCTATTTTAGATAGCTATCATTCAGAACGTTATCCAGTCGTAAAAAATATAGTAGATCAATCAGAAAGATTTACAAAAGTTGCAATTTATGAAAATAAATTTTTAATTAGTTTGCGTAATTTGTTTTTCAAATTAATTTATTCACAACCATATTTTTCAAAAAAAATTACCAATCAATTAACACAGTTAAGCGCTCAATATTTGCAGAGCCCGATTATTGAATATAAAAATAAAGGCGGATTATTAAGCGCAGGTATGCGCGCACCAGATGTATTGGTTGAGTCAAGCAAAAAATTACATGATTATTTTAATCGTACTAAACACAATATTTTATTATTATCAGGGTTGTCACCGAATGATGATTCTTTACAAAAATTGAAAGCATTACAATCGGCATTTATCAAGAAATATAGTGATATCTTCAATGTGCTGATCGTCTCTACTCTTGCAATCGAGGTAGAAAATAATATTTTTGATCGAAACAAATCAATACACACATGTTATCATGCAAAACAACCAGCTATTTTTATTATTCGCCCAGATAATTATCTTGCATGTTGTTCTGCTGAAATAAATGAATCTGTCATTGAAAATTATTTGAAAAAGCTATCATATTACAAGAAAGGAAGATGATATCTTATAACGCGAACGCGAATTCTGGTTAAACAATTAAGCAAGGCTGTTGTCATGCCAGCCGCGCGTTTTTTTGCGCGAGGTAGCATCGAGAGAGTGATCGTTCACGAGGTTATCTTTACTGAACGCAAAACGTTTAAGCGCGGGACAAAGTTGGACGAAAAATCGAGGAGAAAATTGCTACCAAGGGTTTAGTGATCTGCAATAGCATTCATAATCAATTCAGATATATCAATTTGATTGGTTGTATGTTTAATCGTATTGCAAGAAACAATTTGTTTAACACCCGACTGAAGAATTGTCTGGTAAGCAGTATCATCAAACAACGCATGTACTGTCACGCAAATTGGCTGCTTAAATCCTAAGTCAATTAATTTTTTAGTAGCTGTTATCATACTAGTACCTGTTGAGATAATATCATCAACAAAAACGGGAATTTGATTGGTAACGGTAAGTTCAGGAAGAGTAATGCTTACATCATTATCACTATGACGAATTTTTTTCATAATTATCCATGAAGCATTTGCCTGTTTCGCAACTTCTTCAACCCATTGCTGACTTTCTTCATCAGGCCCAACAATTAAAGCATTTTCTACATGATGTTTAATCCATTCAGCTATTTTTTGTGTAGCATGTAAGGTTGAAATTTTCTTGATTTTAAATATTTCATGCAAATCATGAATGCGATGTAAATGTGGGTCGATGGTGATAAGTGAATCAAATAATACTGATAAAAATTCAGCAAAAAATTTTGCATTGACTGATTCACCAAAATGAAATTCTTTATCTTGACGCATATAAGGCAAATAGGGAGCGATTAAACAAATATTTTTTGCACCATGCGTACGCAGGTTTTTTGCTAAAAAAAATAAACGCAAAGCTTTATTGTCAGCATGATCTAATGTGCAGACAATAATGACATTTTTGTTTTTAACATTTGAATCAATTCGAATATAAGAATCACCATCAGGAAATGAACTGATAACAATTTCCCCAAGCGGAATATTTAATCGTGAGCTAATTTTTTCAGCGAGTATTTCATTTTTAGGATAAGCAAAAATAATGGCCATGGCGGTTACTTTTCAAGAAATAATAATAATATTAGGCATCATTTGAATATAAGCGAGAGCATAATTTAATGCTCCTTGTGATTCCGCATGAATGCGATATAACAATTGATCTTTTTGAACATATGAGCCTAATTTTGCAAAAAACTCAATTCCAGCTGCGCGATCATGCGGTGCACCGGCTAATTTTGCTACTTTAGCAAGGCTGCGATTGTCAATGATGGTGACTGTGCCAGCATAACTTGCTAATACATCATATTGGTAAGCAGCGGTGGTGGGTTGTTGAAATCCACCTTGAGCATTGCAAATAGCCATAAATTTTTTAAGTGCCATTCCATTTTCTAATAAATTCGTTGCGATTGTTTCACCTTTGCCAAATGGAATGATATCACTAAATTCTAATATTCGACCTGCTAGCAAAATAGCTTTTGTTCGCAAATCTTCAGGTGCGAGAGGATCATTGTTTAAAACGGCGAGAATATCTTTTGCTTCAAGTGAGGGGCCAATTCCAGTTCCGACAGGTTGATCCCCATTTGATCTGACGACATCAACGTGGATGCCAATCGCCTTGCCTACAATCACAAAATATTCTTTTAATTTTAAAAATGCTTGATCAGAACGGATTTTTGCAGAAGGGCCAACAGGAATATCAATGACAACATGTGTTGCGCCAACGGCAGCTTTTTTAGAAAGCACTGATGCAATCATTTGTCCTTCAGGGTCGAGATCAAGTAAGCGTTCAACACGTATGATAATGTCATCTGCAGGACTTAATTTTAGTGTGCCGCCCCAAACCATACATCCATTTTCTTTAGCAACCACTTCACGCATTTTCTCAATCGATAATGTCACATTAGTAAATGTTTCAACAGTGTCGGCAGTTCCTGCTGGAGAAGTGATTGAGCGTGATGATGTTTTGGGAATAGTAAGGCCAGCAGCAGCAACAATAGGAACAACAATCGGTGTTGTACGATTGCCGGGGATTCCGCCTACACTATGTTTATCAACAATAATTGGTTGATTCCATTTTAATTGCTCGCCACTTTTAATCATGCTTTTTGTTAATGAAATAATCTCATTAATGCTTAAATTATCATGCGCACATGCTGTGATAAAACTAGCGATATGTGCATTCGTATATTTCCCATCGACCATATCAGTAATGATGACATCAAATTCATATGGAGAAATGGCATTGCCATGAATTTTTGATCGCACATATCGATGTGATATCACTGGAGGAAGATGTGATAACTGTACGATATCGCCGGCTTTTGCACCTAATGATGTCCAAGCATCTTCGGATAAACTGGCTTCATGTGTTCCTAAGATATTGGTGTGAATAACATTTAGTGAAGCGACAATGGAGCGGCCATTTAAGCTGACGACAATTTGTGTTTGTGCTTCAAATCCTTCTAACTTACAAACATAGCAATCAACATTCATGTAGACAACAAATTCATGATGCGTGTCTATCCCGAGTCTTACGAGTATTAATTGATTATTTCCGTTCAAATGGGCTTTCCTTACAAATCAGTTTTCACTGGAATTTGCTATGAATTTCAATGATAATGCAGCCTATTAAAATTATATACAAGCAAATATCACTATGGCGCAATACATTTTTACAATGCAAGGTGTGGGCAAAACTGTTCCACCAAAACGTGAAATTTTAAAAAATATATATTTATCATTTTTTCCTGGAGCTAAAATTGGTGTGCTCGGATTAAATGGTTCGGGAAAATCCACGCTGCTTAAAATTATGGCAGGTTTGGATAAAGAACATCATGGTGAAGCCATTCCTTTATCGGGAATTAAAATTGGTTATTTGGCACAAGAGCCGCATTTAGATCCGAATAAAAATGTTCGCGGTAACATTGAAGATGGCGTGGGGGAAGGCATCAAGCTGCTGTCTCGCTATAACGAAATCAGCATGAGATTTGCTGAACCGATGTCTGATGATGAAATGAATAAACTGCTCGAAGAACAGGGTGATTTGCAGGCAAAAATTGATGCAGAAAATTTATGGGAATTAGAAAGAAAATTAGAAATCGCAGCAGATGCTTTACGTTTGCCGTCTTGGGAAGCTGATATCACAAAATTATCTGGCGGAGAAAAACGTCGTGTGGCGTTATGCCGTTTGCTTTTATCAAAACCAGATATGTTGCTGCTAGACGAACCAACTAACCATTTAGATGCTGAAAGTGTTGCATGGTTAGAAAGATTTTTACACGATTATCCTGGCACAGTCGTTGCTGTCACACATGATCGATATTTTCTGGATAATGCGGCTGGTTGGATTTTAGAGCTCGATCGTGGTCACGGGATTCCATATGAAGGTAATTATTCATCATGGTTAGAACAAAAAGAAAAACGTTTGGAACAAGAAGAAAGACAGCAAACCGCACATCAAAAAGCGTTAAAAACTGAATTAGAATGGGTACGTAGCAATCCAAAAGGTAGACAAGCAAAAAGCAAAGCACGTATTGCTCGTTTTGAAGAATTAAGTTCGCGTGAATTTCAAAAGCGCAGTGAAACACAAGAGTTGTATATTCCACCAGGTTCTCGTTTAGGCGATTTGGTTATCGAAGCAGAAGGTTTGACGAAGAAATTTGGCGATCGATTGTTATTTGAAAATTTAAATTTCAATATTCCTAAAGGTGCGATTGTTGGCATCATAGGCCCAAATGGATCGGGTAAATCAACATTATTTAGAATGCTAGTTGGTGAAGAGCAACCCGATCAAGGTACTATTCGCCTTGGTGATACAGTTAAATTAGCCTATGTTGATCAAAGCCGTGAAAATTTAAACGGCCAAAAAACTGTATGGGAAGAAATTTCTGGTGGTTTAGATACCATGGTGATTGGTCAATATGAAATGCAATCTCGTTCTTATGTTGGTCGATTTAATTTTAAAGGCAGCGATCAACAAAAATTTATTAAAGATTTATCGGGCGGTGAGCGCAATCGTGTGCATTTGGCTAAATTATTAAGCAGTGGCGGCAATGTATTATTGCTTGATGAGCCAACCAATGATCTTGATGTGGAAACATTGCGCGCGCTTGAAGAAGCGATATTAAGCTTTCCTGGATCTGCGTTAGTCGTTTCGCATGATCGATGGTTCCTCGATAGAATTGCGACACATATTTTGGCATTTGAAGGCGATAGTACAGTAGCGTTCTTTACTGGAAATTATACTGAATATGAAGATGATCGAATCAAACGATTAGGTGAATCCGCAAAACAACCGCATCGAATTAAATATAAAAAATTGGAAACTTGATTTTTGTTGTCATCCTAAGCAAAGCGAAGGATCTCTATTTATCCATGAGATCCTTCGGTGCAAAAAACACACCTCAGGATGACAATGTTTGTATTCGTTCAACTTTGGCCGCGATTAGACGTTCGTTATTAGGTAGTGAACGGTAACCAATGTTTACCCAATAAACTGCGTATTTTCTTGCAGATATTTCAACAATTCATGATCAGTTAAATGTAACAAATCTTTTTGTATGTTGTGAGTTATTAATGATTGAACATGTGGATTAAGATGTTGATGTAACAAACCATTCATATGTGGCGCGGTAATAATGATAAGTTTTTCAATAGAATTATTTTTGCGTCGCGTATCTAATTCTTTAGCAATTTCGCGTGAAAAATTATCAAATTCTGTTTCTTTAGGATCGCCATCAGAATATGCTCCATGCGCTGCATTACTTGTTCGATAACGACCAGGCTTATCACTAGTGAGATAATCACTTTTTTTCAAGCGATTTTCAGGGTGAACAATCTCTTTGATTAATTCTAATTTAGCTGGATTTTTATGGTATTGATAAATACGGCAAGTATTTGAATTTGAATTAAGAATCAAAATCATCACGCAATACTCCTCTTCTTATTTCTTAAGTATACAGCAAATAAAGTGAGCATAAGATCTTGACAGATAATAAAAAGCGTCATTAGGTCGTGAACGCTTGCTAAAAAGCAGGCTTGATCGAAGGCCCGAGATGATAAGTGGATGTCTCTGTGATGTTTTAGGCTGTCTTCACAAGGAAGATTTGCACACCGCATCAACGTTCTGACTTCCTCGGACTATGCTTGTAGGGCTTCGATCAATACCTGCTTGCAAGAAAGTATACTCTCGATATTTTATTATGTAAAATGCCGGTCATGAAAATTTCAGAAACATTGACATAGTAAATTCAATCAGTCTAAATATCTTTTTAAGATCAACACAAGGAAGTTTAATATGCCAGAAATCATGACTAAATACCCATCTGTGGTAATGGATATCCTCAAAGCAAATGGTGCTAAATGTAATGTCGGCGCAAAACAGCAAATACTCACGACATGTCCACCAGAACAATTCTGTTCATTAAAATCAGGCGAATTATGTGTATATGATGTTAAAGATGCCGCGCAAATGACACAAATTGATACCATCGATTTATTTTTTTCTGGATGGATACATATTTTAATTGTTGGAATGCTTTTTGGTTTGGGTGCATATGTCGGGTGGACATTTAAAAAATGAGCCTGTGTGATTATTCCTAAGCTCACTAAAATAATGTTAAAGATATTTTTTGAAAAATTGATTAATACTTTCTATCACTTGTTTATTTATTTCTCCATGCCCAACATTATCTAAAAATAAATATTCTGCATGAGGATCATTTCTCAATGCATTTTGCAATATTTTTGCATTTTCAAATGGTATTTGATCATCTGCTTTAGAGTGAATAATTAAAATTGGAATAGTTAAATGAGCTGCGGATTTAGCGGGTGAAACATCTTTTACATCAATTCCCAAAAATAATTGTCCCCACCATTTACTAAGCAAAATAAGAGGGTATTTTAAAATGGGTATTCTATAATATTGATCTAACATTAAATCAAGTTGCGCATAGCTTGATTGCGCAACAATCGCTTTAATTGCTTTAGATTTTTCTGCCGTCATGAGTGCAACTGCGCCACCAAGCGAAAATCCCCATACACCAATATCATTCATTCCGCGTTGTTTTAAAAATTGTATTGCTGCAAGTAAATCTAATGTTTCATTTTTGCCTAATGTACTATATGAACCGCCACTTTCGCCTAAATAACGAAAATCGATATATAATAAATGATATTTTTTATGTAAATAATAGGTCATTGGTAAGATGTTGCCTTTATCAGCTGGATACCCGTGTAATAAAATAATTGCTTTTGCTTGAGGATTAGTATTAGGAATAAACCAACCGCGAATAGGAACATTATCTTGCGTGTGTAGCGTAATGTCTTCGTATGTTAAGCCAAAGGCTTTTGGAGTAATGGAGGATTTTATTCTCAAAGGAGGACGAATAGCTGAATAAAATCCCCACAAGGAAAGTAACAGCAATAAAATAATAAATAGAACAATATTTGTGATAATGGCGTTGTAATTCATTCTTTAAATAGCCTCTCTACTCACAAAACCCTTTCTTTTGATAGTCATCCGGTGAGCAAAAGGTGACGACTGATTTTTTCCAACTGTAAGCAATTCCTTTACTAAGATAACCATGAACTTTGACTTCGTTATTTGCAACTTCAACGCCAAAAAATGCACTATGTTTTTTATCTTCACCATCAACTCGTACATAGGCATGTTTTCCGATATCAACAACTTTGGTCGTAATTTGATTTTTTTCTTCAATGATGGCTGGTAGTTCAGGTAAAACGTCAGTCGCATTTTGTCTGCCTGAAAAAGTCAAAGGAGAGCTATAATGATTGATCAAGGTGAGTGTATAATTATTTTGGATGTTTACAGCAAATGACGTTATGGGCAGTGTAGCTAAGCAAATAATAAAAGAAATTTTATTTTTAACCGAGAAAAATTGCATATAAATGTCCTTATTTAGTTTCGCAACTATGTTAGCTATATAGTTGAGTAAATGTAAAGGATAGAATATAAAACCAATAGAAATAGATAGAGAAATTCTAATGTCAAATTCATTTATTGCAAAAATATTTAATCGATTACCAGTCAGTGTTATTCGTCATGTTTTTAATTTCTGGCCGCCATTTCGTGGAGCAGGAATTAAAGTTAATCTCATTTCACCGGATTTTCGATCGTGCGAAATATCATTAAAGATGCGTTTGTTTAACCGCAATTATGCTGGCGTGCATTTTGGCGGCTCATTATTTGCCATGACCGATCCATTTTTTATGATCATGTTAATTAAAAATTTGGGTGATCAGTATATTGTATGGGACAAAGCCGGACGAATTGATTTTAAAAAACCTGGAAAAGGGTTGATTCGTGCGAGATGCAAATTTTCTCAAGAAGAAATCAATCAAATACGTGAGGAAACAAATCGTACTGGAAAATATATTTTTGATCGATCGGTAGATTTATTTAATGAGCAAAATGAAGTAGTCGCTACTATTATCAAAACACTTTATGTTAAGCGAAAAGATAATTATCAAAAATAAGGCCGACTCAAGAAGCTTCTATTTTATATATTTTTTAAATTATGATGGAGTTATAATATGTCACTTGAAACGATTAATTTAACGTCCGAACTTTACGAATATTTACAAAAAAAATCGCTACGTGAACCAATTGTGCTTAAAGCATTACGTGATGAGACAAGTCATCTGTCGGGTGCGCGAATGCAAATATCACCAGAGCAAGGCCAATTCATGGCATTGTTAGCTGAACTAATTGACGCAAAAAAAACTTTAGATATTGGGACATTCACTGGTTATAGTGCATTAGTAGTTGCATTGGCACTGCCTGAAAACGGTAAAGTCATCGCATGTGATATTAGTAAAGAAGCAACTGATATAGCAAAAAAATATTGGACACGCGCTGGTGTTGATAAAAAAATTGAATTAAAACTCGCATCAGCCGTGCAAACATTACAAACATTGATTAATAACGGTGAAGCAGGAACATTTGATTTTGCATTTATTGATGCAGATAAATTAAATTATGCAGTTTATTATGAAGCTTGCTTAACTTTGCTGCGACCAGGTGGCTTAATTGCTATTGATAATGTTCTTTGGAGTGGGCGAGTTGCAAATCCTGATGATACCGATACAGATACGGTTGCTTTGCGTAAGCTCAACGAGGATATTTTGCATGATGAACGTGTAACAATTAGCATGATTCCCATCGGTGATGGTTTAACATTAGCAAGAAAAAGGTAATTTTTAGAGGCTTTTTATGAAAAAAATTATTTATATTTTCATTGAGCAGTTAATATGAATAACGCAAAAGAAGCGTTGATTTGGATAACAAACATTCTTCAAAGATATTCTATTCCATTTCAAATTGCTGGTGGGTTGGCTGTTCGTGCTTATGGTTCTACTCGAGAACTGATGGATATTGATATTGACATTTCTGAAAACGATTTTGAAAAAATAATCAATGAAGTGAAGCCATTTATTATTTTTGGACCAGCTCAATTCAAAGATGATAAATGGGATTTATTTTTGCTGACACTTAATTATATGGGGCAAGAAATTGATTTAAGTGGTGCTTACACAACAAAAATATATAACAATAACACGCATGTTTGGGAAAAAATTACTACTAATTTAGCCAAAGTAAATTATATTAATATCGAGGGATTAATCCTTCCAGTGATTCCACGTGACGAATTAATTTTATATAAAAAAATCTTGGCCAGACCTGTCGATTTGCTTGATATTATATTTCTTGAAAATAATTAGCTCTGTTAAGATCAAAAGCAATTATCAAATCATTCAATAAGTTAATATTAATTATCATGTTTTTTTATCACCATTATATTAAATAAATTAATACCAGTATTAATATTATTAATATTATTATTGACTTTATTATATTTCCATGTGATATTTGCTAAAATTTTTAATCACTAGGTAAATATCATGAATGAGCTGACATGTTGCCCATATTGCCAAAACGATTTTGTTATAAAAGCAGTTGAATGCACGGGTTGCGAAACCAAGATCAACGGTAATTTTACAGTTAATCGATTTCATATTTTTAATCCGGAAGATCTTTTTTTCATTGAAATTTTTTTGAAAAACGAAGGCAATATCAAATTAATGGAAAAAGATTTAGGTATTTCTTATCCAACTGTTAAAAGTCGCCTCAAAAGCATCATCAAGATACTTGGTTATCAGGCAGAGGATAGTAATTCAACACAGCGCATCAAGATTCTGAATGACTTATCAAGCGGAATAATTGATGTAAAAGGTGCAATAAAAAATTTGCGAGAATTAAAATGATCATTTTCCAATTATTTGTTGTGATATTACTGTTGCCATTAACGCTGTTGATGCTCGTTTTTTTTAATTTGTATTTATTACACTGGGGTTCATTGCTGCTTATTTCAATGTTTTTTCTTATCTATTCAGTTTTTTGGGGATTATTATTTTTTAATACTAGTGTAATAGTTTTTGTTTTTGTGTCTCTTGCTATACTTTATTTTATCAGAATGCGTTATCTAACTGCTGAGAAAAATTATCCTCATGTGCGAGGAGACATTAAAATTAAAAAATACAAATTTCATATTGCTTTTCTTTTCCCGCTTTCATTTTTAAAAATTTTTAATTTGGTGCCAGGTCTTAGCAAAAAAATAGCTAAAAAAACTGGGTATGACATTGATATGCCAAACTTAATGGATTTTATCATGAGCCATTGTGCTGGAACTCGGATAGATATTACGAACAATGAAACAGAAATACAGTTTGAAATTCAATAATACAATTAGGAGTTATAAAAATGAGTGCTGAAAGAAAATTGATACTTGAAATGCTAAAAGAAGACAAAATCAATATTGATGAAGCTGAAAAACTGTTAGAAGGTGTTGATGAAACACAAGATGAATCCTCGCTTCCTAAATCAGTTAATAAAAAATTTCTCAAAATTCTGGTGATTGAAGATAATAATACTAAAGTAAATGTTAATATTCCTATTGCGCTAGCTGAAGTTGGTTTGAAATTAATACCAAAAGATCAACTTAAAATAGAAGGAAAAGACATTAACATTGAAGAAATATTGAAGCTGATCCAAGAAGGAAATGAGGGCGAACTAGTAAATATTGAGACAACAGATAAAGAAAAAGAAGTTAAAGTCAAAATTTTTATAGAGTAATATAAATGTTAGAGAAAAATAAAATCTTAAAAATGGCTCAAATAGATACTACACTTGGCGCAGTGATTGCAATTGCTGATGATGAATATCTTCATTTATTAGAATTTATTGATCGTCGTGGTTTAGAACGTGAAGTTGAATCATTAAGAAAAAAATTGAAAGCTACTATTGTGCCAGGTGAAACACAAATAATTAACAGTATCAAATCCGAAATTTCTCAGTATTTTGTTGGAAAAAATGTTGAATTTAAAACACCAATTTATTTAAACGGTACTTCATTTCAAAAAAGTGTTTGGGTAGAATTAAAAAAAATTCCATCTAGCGAAACTCGATCATATTTAGATATTGCCAAATCATTAAAAAAGCCAACCGCTTTTCGTGCGGTTGCCCAAGCAAATAGTGCTAACTCATTTGCTATCATCGTACCTTGTCATCGTGTCATCAACGCGAACGGCAAGCTGGGAGGCTATGCGGGAGGAATTACACGTAAGCAATGGTTGTTGGAGCACGAAAAAAAATTAATAAGGAAAAATAAGTGAATAAGAAACGATGTCATTGGTGTAATACAGACCCATTATATATTGCTTATCATGATACAGAATGGGGTGTGCCAATCTATGATGATCAACGATTATTTGAATTTTTAATTTTGGAAGGAATGCAGGCTGGATTAAGTTGGTTCACTATTTTAAAAAAACGTGACGCATTTAGAATTGCATTTGATAATTTTGACGCAGAGATAATTGCAAAATATAATCAGCACAAAATTGAGCGGTTATTGACGAATTCAAATATCATTCGTAATAAATTAAAAATTCAGGCTACGATTAAAAATGCAAAAGCATTTTTGGAAATTAAAAATGAATGTGAAAGTTTTTCACATTATATTTGGCAGTTTGTAGATGAAAAATCTATCTTGAATCGTTGGAAAAGTATCAAAGAAGTTCCCGATAAAACTGATATTTCAGATGTTATGTCAAAAGATTTAAAACGTCGTGGTTTCACATTTGTTGGCAGCACAATATGCTATGCGTTTATGCAGGCTATTGGGATGGTGAATGATCATACGACAGATTGTTTTCGATATAAAGAGCTGATGCTTGAGATATAGTAAATTATCGAGATATCAATGATTAAATCTGTATTTGGTTTTGATAAACCAGAAGATAGTCAAGGGTTATAGCTGATCCTTCAAGCTTGAGGTTTCAATGATGCTTAAGTATATTGGGATATTTGATTATATTGAGACGAAACCATATGAAAAAAATTATCATTTCTACAATACTATTTAGCTGTCTTAATTATGCTTTTGCGCAACCGATTTATTCCCGGGATGGAAAAATACTTTTAGTTGAAGCACAGAATGATGCCATCATGCGAATAAATTCTGATACGGGTAAGTCGATGTCATCTCTCAGATTCTCGAAACCCATCTATCATTTTAAATACACATCAGATGATTGTTATATTATTGTATCTTCTAAAGATGAAATTTATTTATTGTATCCAGATGATATGAATTTTTATAAATCATATAAAAAACTTGGTACGGGTAAAATTTTCGATGCTGATTTAACACCTGATCAGAAAAACATTATTGCCACCTCGCAAAATAATAATCAAATAATCATTTTAAATGCGCAAACCGGAAAAGTAATAAAACGTATAACTACGCGCTATACACCAGCAACTCTAAAGATGACGCCTACTAGTAAATTTGCTTACATCACTACTAAGAATGATAAATATTTTATCCAAATGGATTTAGCGACATTTAACTATAAATATATTAGAAAATATTATTAGATCAATTAGGCACGGATGTCTCATGAATTTAACAGATGTATTTCATAAACTCGCCACTCAGTCTATTCGTAAAGTTCAATCATTGTTAGGCTTAGTTACACTTGGAGCACGCGCTATTATTTTGAATAATGATAATCAAATATTATTAGTCAAACATACTTATCAGCCGCATTGGCATTTACCTGGTGGAGGTATCAAAAAGGGTGAGTCTGTTAAAGCAGCAGTGTTGCGAGAATTAAGAGAGGAGGTGGGGTTAATTACAAATGAAGAGCCTCAATTGTTTGGTATTTATTTTCATAAATGTTTTGACGTTTACGATTATCCGATTATTTATGTCATTAAAAATTTTTCTATAACAAAAGTTAAATCGTCTGAGATTGAGCAAACTGGCTGGTTTAGTTATGACAATTTACCAGCAATGATTAATCCAGGTACAAAACGCAGGCTTGATGAATATTTTACGGGTGTTATGAAATCTGAAAAATGGTGAGGCAGGGTAGTAGGTAAAACAATTTGATAATCCGGTGATATATGTGGAATCCATAAGGCAGATGACACTATCCTAAATTTTTAGAGGCCCTATAATGCAACCTTAAAAATTTCATTAAGCTTAAACTTTCCTTGAGAAGTTAGATAAAGAACCCTTCCTTGTTTGGCACGAAGAACCCAACGTTTTTCCAAAAAAAGGCTAAGGATAGACGCTCCTAATGATCCGGCAATATGATGTACTCTTTCACTCCAATCCAAGCATGGATAAGCAAAGCGACGTCGTTTAGTCATTAAATTCTGTATATCTATACCAAGTTCGGTGAAGCATTTTTCACCCGCTGAAGTAACTTTATAATCATGTTCAGAGAGTTTTATTAGCTTTTGTTTTAACAGTGCTTGGGTCATGGTCACTCCCAATTTTCCAGCTAAATGATCATAACAGCTTCGCGCATACTGGATTTCTTCTAAAGGTTTGGTAAGGTGAAGGGTTGACGGTTTTGGAGTAAGAAGAGCTAATGCTTCAAGAACATGTACAACTTCTGGGTTTGCTAAATGATAATAACGGTGGCGACCTTGAGCTTCTACTATTATCAAGCCGCCCTCTATCAATTTATTCAAATGACTACTAGCTGTTTGAGGGGAGATATTAGCCTGCCTAGCTAATTCACCTGCAGTCAAAGCTTTTCCTCCTAACAGAGCAATCAGCATAGCAGAACGAGCAGGATCACCAATTAAATCAGCAACAAATGCTATGTCTTTTTTGAACATGACCTTACAACCATATTTCGATACCTATTTAAACATTACTATAAATGAAGGAATATAATATGCCAATCGACTGTTCCAACAAAATTGGGTAATATTATGTTAAACACTAAATCAATTGAAGCGATTACAAGTTACATCGAAAATAATTATCTCACTATAGAGCAACTTGCAAATCAGTCAAACCTTTCTTTAGATCAATTAGAAGCATTAATTAACAACGCATGTATTCCAAAACATTCACACACGATAACCAGACAAATAATTTTTCATACCGATGTATTTGGCGACAGTATTTTTACTGAACAAAATATATTTTATTATCATTCTTCTCTAATTAAGTGGGCAATGAGAGCCAATCAATATTTAGACGCTGCCAATTTTATTGATGTCGCAAGCAAAATAAAAGCTGATTTTACTCATGAATTATATCAATCATTGATGGAAATAGATGGTGCAAAAAAAATATTCAATTATTGCTTTGATGATGATGGGAATTTATTAGCTAATGGAGTTGAAAAGATAATGACAGAACATTGGTCATACATCATGGATGGAACCTACGGTGTGTGTTTAAAAGAAATTAATGCCAAGAACGTGATATTAAAAAATATTGCCGTTTCGTTATTAGAAGAATGGGTAAAAAATACCACTCATAAAGATTACCTGTATGAGGAAGTTCAAAAAGCAGCGGAATTATATGATAGTGTAGCCGCATATTTTGCTCCTCACGAAATTATTAAAAGTACACGAGGTAGATTATTTAATAAATTCAAAGGTCATTCAAAATGCTAACAGGTTAAATCCATACGGTGGAGCTTTAACTTATCGTATTCTCAGTGCTTATCAAACAGCACTTAATCGTAAAAACAACCTAGATTAAGATGACTTGGCAGGAGATACTGCAAAAAGGCAGAATCTCACGCGAAGTGCGACAAGGTATTTACAAATAAGTAGCCATGGATTAATCTATGTACAGGCTCAAGGGGCGCCTGTACCCACAAAAGAGGATCTCACCCTAGGTTAAGTAATTGATAAAATTATATTCATTAACCTTTTGTTAGCTGGAATGTGGGTATTCGGCGATAGCAAAGGTATTATATGAATAAGCCGCATAAATCCTTCAGCGTTGCTGAATGTAAAATTCAAGCTTCTATCCTATTAAAGTCGTTATATTCTAACGATTTTGCGATTTCACAAAAAGCTGCAAAACGATTTCAACGTTTGACGGAATTTAAAAATTTAAATTCTGATGAAATTATTCATGCAGATATTAAGCGCAAACATGCACTTGCTGTAATCGCAGCTGAAAAAGGATTTAATTCATGGGCAGATTTGAAATGCCAATTACCATTTATTCGCGGTGGATTTTTAAATCATTGGTTTGCTAATTACGATGAAGCTAAATCATATCAACAAACCAAAAGTGGCTTTTTATTACCATTCAAAAAACAATTTTTTATATGTGATACTGATTACATAGATAATCTTGGTTTAGATTCCAAAGATCATGATTGGAAACTAATTGGTTTTGATTGGGTAAAACCAAATAATAAAATCGCATGGCAACGTCTTTATAAAAAATGGATGGCAATTCAAGGAGGCGACCATGAATAAAGTATTCCCAATTTATTATGAAACATTTGGAAATGCTCATGATCCATGCATTATTTTAATTGCAGGTATTGGCGGACAATTAATTGATTGGTCGCCTATCTTAATCAATGGTTTAGCTAATAAAGGATTTTTTGTTGTTGTATTTGATAATCGTGATTCAGGATTGTCTCATCATTATAATGAATTAGGGATACCTGATTTTAGTGAGGCAATATCTTCAATACAACAAGGTCAATTATTTAATCCACCTTATACACTAGAAGATATGGCAGCAGATGTTATTGCTCTGATGGACGAATTACAAATTGAAAAAGCACATATCGTGGGTGGATCCATGGGTGGTATCATCGCTCAGTACACTGCATTAAATTACACACATCGTGTGCTCAGTTTAATATGTATTGCTACCACCTCTGGCGACCCAACATTACCTCCTGCAAAAAAAGAAGTATTAGATTTTTTTGCTTCATCAATGAATTCTGAAAATCAATCATTAGAATCAGCTGTTAATAAGAAATTGCAATTATTTAAAATATATAATCATCCGGATTATTTCGATGAAGAAAAAATAAAGACGCAATTAGTTACTGCATTTAAACGGGCACATGATCCAAATGGATTCAAGCGTCTTTTGTTAGCAATGATTTGTACTAAACCTAGAACAGAGCAATTAAAAAACCTTGATGTTCCATGTCTTATTATTCATGGTGATTATGATCCTGTCTTTTCTGTTGAGCATGGAAAACAACTCGCGGAATCTATTCCTGGTAGTCATCTAGAAGTAATCAAAAAAATGGGGCATGGATTGCCAGATTATTTTGCTTACAAAATAGTTAATTTAATCGTAAGTTTTGTTAAGCAATAATGAGTATTATGATGAAAAAAAATGAATTACCTATTGAACAAATAGAAAAAATTAATTTTGCTGTCCGGAAAGGATTAGGAACAAACAATTGGGAATTGATGAGTCTTTTAAGTGGTGGATTAACTGGCATTCCTGTTTATAGGATAATAGTTGAGAATAAATCATATGCTATTAAGCTTGAAGATGTTAACGATAAAGATTTTGATTTACAACGTAGTTATAAAATATTAGAAACCGTTTCTAGCCAAGGCATTGCGCCATTAGTTTATTTTACAGATGCAGATCAAGGCATTGTTTTGATGAAATATATTGAATCAAAACCTCGTCCTGAAGCTTCACCAGAAACTATACAAAAATTTTCAAGTCTGATTAGAGAATTACATGCAAAAAATTCATTTCCAAAATGGAAATCGGTGATCGAGATATTGGAGCTAGTTTATCAAAGACTAACGCTTGAATATAAAAAATCAAAACTAATTAAAGAAAGCATGCACGAAATAAATAAAATGATAAACGTTTTATTTGATCAGAATGATATAAGGTCATGTCACTGTGATTTAAACCCGGTAAACATACTATTTGATGGTGAAAAATATTTTTTCGTGGATTGGCAAGCTGCATCACCACAAAGTTTTTATTTTGATTTAGCTTACTGCTCAAATTGGTTCTATTTTTACAATGAAGATTTATGTGCTTTGTTTTTGAAAAGTTATTTTGGAAGAGAAGTAACTGAAGAAGAAAATGCCAAATATTATTTAATGCGTATATTTACCTATATTTATCTCGGCATAGGATTTATTTCGTTGCCATTTAAAGAAAATCAAAATATCCCGATTTTATCTGATGAAAACATTGAAAAATTACCTTCTTATTTAAAATTTATGCAGTCTCTTGGTTCTGGGGTGGTTGATTTAGAAAATGCAGATGTTCAACAACAATTTGGTTTTATTTTCTTAAAAACAGCAATAAAAATGATGGATCAGAGATACAAACATGCTTATGAATTTTTGCTAAATAAAAAAACAATCAACTAAATATCATTTGGGGTATATATGAATAAGCGCTGGAAACTAAAAATATGCATTTTTAGCATTTTTATTTTTTTCTTTCTAGGTTTTGGAACATTATATTTATACAAAATGAACAGAGAAGTATGCAGTAAAAATAAAGAAGTTGTGATAAGACTAATAAATGAAGTATGGAGCAAAGGCAATCTTCAAATTGTGGATCAACTTATTGCTCCGCAATACACAATCAGGCATGATCCTGGCGATCCTTGGGATGGAAAAACACTTGATTTAGCTACTTTCAAAAAAAGAGTTATGTTGTCGCGCTATGTTTTTCCAGATCAAAAATTTTATATAGAAGATTTAGTATGTAATAGCAATAAAGTTGCCGTTAGTTGGAGATTTACTGGTACTCAAAAAGGTAAAATTCCTGGTTTGCCTGTGACAAATAAAACAGTCAATGTCTCTGGTATGACTATATATTATTTTTCAAATGGTAAAATAATAGGTCATTGGCAAGTGGTCGATAGATTAGGTTTCTTACAACAACTTGGTAAATCCATAAATAAATCTAAGCCAAATTAATTACTATTTTTTTAAAAAAAATTAATGAAAAAATATCATCATTTGACTGAAAAAGATCGCATATTTCTTAGAACGCATTAAAAACATGACTTCCAGTAAGAGGGATTAAATGTATCTCTTGCTTAAGCGTACACAACGTCCAGAGCGTGAGTTTAGGTAACATAATTTATTCAAATTTTCTAACTAATTAATACTTTGGTTCCTGGATGATTTTCTACCCATTTAGCTATAAATGCTATTTCCTCATTACTACCTAAAGCGATACAACCTTGAGTCCAATTAAACCAAGTGTTAAAACTGCCAAGCCAGCTAAACAATTGGAATGGGCCATGTATTCCTACATCTTTTCCTGTATAACCAGCTGAGATCTGTTGTGGAGTGGGGTATTGAATTGGAATAAAAACACCGAACCGTCGAGATTTTCGCGGTGAGGTAAGATCGTATATACCAAGTGGAGTTTTTTTGTCCCCTTCATGCATTTTACCTGCGCCTTTACGACCAATTGATATCTTATATTCTTTAATTGCTTTGTTGTTTTCACAAACACTTAATATTCGCTTGGTAGTTTTTATGTTAATGCCATTCGCTAAGTTGCAATCTTTGTCGGTAGCAAAAGCGGAAATAGAAAAAAATGCAGTAGTAATAATTATCCCAGTTTTTGTGATCATAAAGTAATCAATTTGTATGTTTAGTTTGGCTTAATTATTTCACAATATTTACCTGAGTTCCATTAGTAAGGCAAGTAGAAAGCGATCACGTGTATTGCTGTAAGTGTTTTGGGCAAAAGCTTTAATGGTTTTAAGCTAATCTAGAATTAGTGTTTGAAAGAAGTATTTAACATTGCCTCAATTTCATTAACGAGGTTTTTTACTTTTTTATCTTTTTCTTCTGCTGATTCAGGTTGTTCCAATGTTCGTTCATCTAAGGGTATGTTTATAAAATCAAGTATTTTTGAACTAAGCTCTTCAAGATTATCATAATGCATAAATTTCAAATTGGTGTTTTGTAATTCCTCAGGTAATTTTATTTCAAAAGAATTATTGTATGGAATAGGTAGTATCTTTGTATCGCCACTTAGTTGTGCTTTTAAAGCTAATTTGTACTCTGTTGAAAACAAATGAGAAGGTGGATTATTAGTAGCTACAAATAGAATATATTTTGCATTTTTTATAGATCGGCAATTTGACTGAAATATTTCACTTTCACGATCTCCAGGACAGGCTTCTTTAGATAAAATATTAATTTTTTTTGCACTATTCTCTAAGCCAGTTTTTAATTGTTTAGTAAATTTTTTTAAATCATGATTTCCTGAAAATCTGTCGTATAGAATATAGCAATTTATTTGCTCATTATTATTAGAGAAAAATGTTTGCGTCATTTTCATGACGAACTCCTCGTTGTTATTCTAGGGGATATATATGCAGTTATTTTAAAATTGGCATGATTATAAACAGGATGTATATTTGGGTCAATGCAGATACGTTGATGATTTATTGAAGGAGTGATATGAAATCGCGTCTGCACTTATTTGTGGAATCCACGAAAGAGACTTTTGTAAATACAATAGAGAAATCCATGAAAATTAATTTCAATTGATAGGTGTAAAAAATAATATGCTGCGTAAAGATAAGACCATAACAGATAAAGAAATGTATGATGCAATTTGGACACATGATCTTGGAAAAATAGAAAATCTATAGCGGATATGCTAAGCGCCATAAAATATTTACTATTAGTCATGAGCGTATTTATCAATATATCCTAACCGATAAAGAAAAAGGCGGTAAATTATATCTACATTTACGTCATCGGAATAAAAAATATCGGAAGCGATACGGCAGCCCTAAACATGAATGTCGTATCAAAAATCGAAAATCAATTGATAATCGCCCAGTAATTGTCAATGAAAAAAAACGTATAGGTGATTGGGAAATTGATACTGTGATTGGTAAAGAGCATAAACAAGCAATTGTGACGATTGTAGAAAGAGTTACAAAAATGACAGTGCTTAAAAAAGTTAAGTCTAAAACTGCTGATTTAGTTGCCAGTGCCACTGTTGAAGGATTGAAACAATTTTCAAATTTAATTCTTACGATTACCAGCGACAACGGAAGCGAATTTGCCAATCATGAAATAATCAGCAAGGAGTTAAGCGCAGATTTTTATTTTGCTCACCCATATTCTTCATGGGAGCGTGGGTTAAATGAAAATACCAATGGTTTGGTGAGACAATATTTAAAGAAAGGTTCCGATTTTACCAGCGTGACAGAAAATGATCTTGTTATTATCATGGATAAACTAAATAATAGACCAAGAAAATCACTAGGTTTTGCGACGCCTAATGAAACATTCAACACCCAGCACAATAGGCTTTAACAAATGAATAAAATTAGAATCGAACTTCATGATGAAAAAATCATCCAAAAAGGTATAAGCTCAATTACTGATTTCTACCATACATTAGCAATAGATGAGCATAAATTTTCGGATGCGATTGCTTTTGCAACTGGCATAGATTCGCCATTTTTGAATGTTCTTTTTGATTTTAGATTAGAAAGAAATAATAGCGCTAATCTTGTAGAAGCTGCTACGACATTTTTTAATCAACATAAATCACCTTGGGGATGGTTTATAACGCCAGCTTCTAGTAATAATGATTTGACCGACTATGGTTTTATATTATTAGAAGAAGCTCCAGCAATGTATTTCGACTTATCCAATGAAATACCTAATCTGAAATCAAATTCAATTACGATTCTCGAACTCCATCAAGGTGATGATTTGACCACATGGATACAGCCAATAAACGAAGGATTTGGCGCCAAGGAAGAAGATGATGGATATCGTAAATTGAATGCAGATATTTTAAATAGAGGCGAAAAAAAATTAAAGCATTACGTTGCTTACTACAAAAATAAACTTGCTGCAGCGGGTACATTATTTTTATCGAATGATGCTGTGATGATACATAATGTTGCCACGAAAACAGATTTTAAGAAATGCGGGCTGGGAACAACATTAACTTTGCATATGATGGAAGAAGCAAAAAAACTGGGTTTTAAACATTGTTTTTTAGACTCTTCAGAAGATGCTTTTAATCTGTATAAGAAAATTGGATTTCGAGTTTATTGCACAACTTTAATTTATAACAAAGCTTGATTGAAGGTGAGTTGCATTTATTATTTGAACCCACGTCCGCCCTTAAGTCGATATTTCCAGTAATTTTCCTTACTGGAAGTCATGTTTTTAATGAATAAACTAGCTCGAAGTGCAAGTTTTACAAGGACAAGTAATTGATAC
>CAZKUQ010000016.1:0-22350 GCA_964555965.1 uncultured Coxiellaceae bacterium | reverse complement strand
TTGCCTCTTGAGAAAGTTCACCTTCTTCATAAACATTAGCGATGTGCTCAGAAATTGTTCTTTTATCTTTTTGAAACAATTCGGCCATTTGCATTTGGGTGATCCAAAGCGTCTCATCTTGGAGTCGCACATCAATGCGCGTATTACCATCTTCGGTCTGATACAGCAAAATTTCGCCTGTAGATTGGCTCTCTTGAGATGACATATCATCCCTCCTAAAGTAGTTAAATAAGGCTAATCATTTTGTTTGTAAAAAACAATGAAGTAAAAGATATAAAAATTTGATAAAACTCTATAGTTTTTTATCCAGTCGGCAGTTTTGACACACACCCAAATACTAAAGAGCTATGGTTCTATTCCCTACTGGTGAATAACAAGTTTCAATATTTTTCAACAATCCGATAAAATACCAATAATCCATTAAAGATCACCATCCAACCCTACGCCACCAACCCCAAAAGCACCTCGCCCCATTCCAAAATATGGGAATTGACTGTCCACCAGAATGGAGGAGAGATTAAAGAGAGGAGGTAATGTCAAATTCCTACTACTTTCGGCTTCACTAAACGTTCGAATTCTGGATAAGCTAGTTGCATTAATTCCGAATGCGAACCCGCATTAAAAATAATGTGATCTTGATGGCTTAGTTGGCTCGACACATAAACCGGCATGTCATACAAATTACCAAATGGCGGCATCGCGCCCACTTCACATCCTGGAAATTTATCTTTAAATTCCGATTCAGCAGCTAAATCAACTGAGCTATCGCCTGTTACTTCACGCAATTTGGCAAAATTCACTTGATCATTAGCAGGAACAACTGCCATTGCCAAATGGCCATCTACTTTAATAATCACTGTCTTAGCGAGTTGCTTGCCTGAAACATGTGCAGCCGCTGCAATTTCTTGTGAAGTAAAAGCAGGTGAATGCGCCATCGAAACATATTTAACCTTATGACTATCCAGGAATTCTTTGAGTTTTTTGACTGGCATAGCACTTCTCCTCATTAACCATTAATATGTCAATTATAACCCCATTTTCGATGCAGTGGATTGCGTTTTAAGGCTGATTATTGTTTAATTCCTCGACATAAAAATCAAATGCATAGATAAAGCCAGCGTTTAAGCGAATTGTTGTGTAGGAGTGGAACGCGCTTTGAGCTAATCCGCCCTGCTCACAATCGATGTATTGCCGGGTAAAGCAAGAGAAACAACAAATGCAATCAAGAACATTCAACGCAACTCATTGGTTATATGCTTTTATTAGCATCCACCTTTTCGCCTGGACTGTCGTTCCTGCGCTTGTACGTTGGAATTTACCGCTGGATTCAATCGAAGGCACCATTTGGGGACACCAACTTGAATGGGGCTACGACAAAAATCCATTTTTGAATGGCTGGCTCACTGCGTTAGCTGGTTATTTCAGTCAGCCATCTGGGTGGATGATTTATTTTTTCAGTCAACTATCCGTTGTCATTTGTTTTTTTGCTGTTTGGCAAATTGCAAAAAAAATGTTGCCGTCAACTTATGCACTCATTTCAATTTTATTATTAGAAGGCATTCAATATTTCAATTTTCATGCGATCGATTTTAACGACAACACACTTGAATTAGGCTTATGGGCACTCGCTACTTATTTTTTCTATGTTGCATTACGCACGCCCACTTATCGCGCATGGATTTTTACCGGCATTTTTGCAGCACTTGGTGTAATGGCAAAATACTACACGACTGCATTATTAGCTGGCATGGCTTTATTTTTATTGTTAGATAAAAATAATCGCCGACAACTTATCACGATCAAACCTTACATTGGCTTAATCACATTTTTATTTATTATCTCGCCACACACCATTTGGCTTTTTTATCATGACTTCATCACTGTCACTTATGTGTTTGAACGCGCAAACAGCACACCAAGCTGGACGAATCATTTATTTTTCCCACTACAATTTGCTTGGCAACAATTAGAAGCCTTTTTACCAGCTCTATTATTATTTTCATTTCTTTTCATCGGTAAAAAATCAAATTCAGCAAAATTTACTTTAACTCAATTCGACAAAGCATTTTTATTTTATGTTGGGCTCGGGCCATTTTTATTAACAATTTTATTATCCATTATTTTCGGTATCAAATTACGAGCTGGCTGGGGAATGCCGCTGCAATCCTTATGGGGAATCATTTTAGTTGCAGCCATCCAACCTGCTATCACAGAAACTAAAATAAAAAATTTCATCATCATGATTTTTATGCTAATGGGATTATTGCTAACTGGTTATGCTTATTCGCTTATTTATTCAAAAGATACATCAAGTGCTAATTTTCCGGGTCGTGAAATGGCTGCTTATATCACTCAAGAATGGAATAAAAAATATCACACCAAATTAGAATATGTCGCCGGATCACGTTGGATTGGCGGCAATATTGGTTTTTATTCAACTGATCATCCTGCTGTTTTCATTGAATGGGATAACAAACGTGCACCCTGGATAAACACAGAAGAGATGAAGAAAAAAGGTGCGATTTTTGTCTGGGATATCACCGATAATGAAACATTGCCATTAGAAGTGAAGCAACAATTTCCAACATTATCACAGCCCATGATTATGGAGTTCGATTGGAAACGAAATTATTATGGTTTAGAACCGGCAAAAATTGGCGTTGCATTCTTACCACCGCAAAAAGCTCGTCATAAAGGTTAGCACTAAGATACTCACCCTTCACGCAAATAACTGATTAATTTTTTCTGCAGCATGTTCTACTTCTTGTATCGTTGTCATTCGACCAAATGAAAATCGCACGGAACTTTTTGCTTGGTTGTCAGAAAATCCCATCGCACGCAAGACATATGACCCTTCTGTGCCCTTTCCTTGACAGGCTGATGCCGTAGATATCGCGATGTCAGGAAGCTTTACTAACACTGCTTCTGCTAACATATTTTCAAAACGAAAATTTAAAATATGCGGCACGCAAGTATTTAAATCAGTATTAAGTTTCACCGCTGAAATAGTATTAATTTTATTTAAAAACACATCACGCAATTGTTTGATATGTTGATAATCATGCGTCATTTCTTGCATTGCAATTTCACAAGCAGCTCCCATACCGGCAATTTGATGTGTTGCTAATGTGCCTGAACGCATGCCTTGCTCATGTCCGCCGCCATGAATCAATGGTTCAACACGCACGCGTGGTTTTTTACGTAAATATAATGCGCCAATTCCTTTGGGCCCATACATTTTATGGGCTGATAAAGACAACAAATCAATCGGAATATTGTTGACATCAATCTTAATTTTTCCTGCACTTTGCGCAGCATCCACATGAAATAAAATTTGCCGGTTTGCTGTTTCATTTGCAATCGCAGGAATATCTTGTATCACACCTGTTTCATTATTAACGTGCATGATAGACACTAAAATAGTGTCATCACGCAAAGCTTCTTTCAATTTTTCAATCGCTAACAAACCATTTTTTTCTGGCGCAAGATAAGTAACTTGAAACCCTTCTTTTTCTAAATGCTGACAGGTATCTAGCACTGCTTTGTGCTCAGTTTTCATAGTGATAATATGCTTGCCTTTGCGCTGATATAAATGTGCAGCCCCCTTCAAAGCAAGATTATTAGACTCAGTTGCACCAGAAGTAAAAATCACTTCACTCGGCTCAGCATGAATGAGTGCTGCCACTTGTTCGCGCGCCACATCAATTGCTTCTTTAGCTTGTTGACCGTAAATATGTAATGAGGCTGGATTACCAAATATGCCATCTTCGCCTAAATAGGTGAACATCTCTTTGATGACGCGTTCATCAACAGGCGTTGTTGCAGCATAATCAAGGTAAATAGTTCTTAACATTTAATCTGCCTTATTTTTCTTAGCTTCTTGTATCGCTGTTAACATGCCTCGCAAGATATTCATTTCCATGACATCAGGACGCGTACGAAAAAATAATCGACGTAAACGCGTCATTAATTTGCGCGGCGCATTCATTTTTAAAAAATCAATTTCCACTAACACTTCCTGCAGATGATTAAAAAATTTTTCCATTTCATCTGCCGTTGCTAAACGATAATCCCATTCTTCGTTAACACTTAATTCATTTAAACTAGCGATCCGTAATTCGTATGCAATCACTTGCACGGCTTGTGCAATATTTAATGAAGAATAAGCTGGATTTGCAGGAATTTGCACATGCACATGACAACGCTGTAATTCTTCATTTGATAAGCCTGACTGTTCGCGTCCAAATAATATGGCTGTCACACTATCAGGTGCTTCAGCACGAATTTGTTCTGCTAGTTGGCGCGGTGTCACAAGGGGCCAAGGAATCGTCCGAGATCTCGCACTCGCGCCAATCACTAAGGTGCAATCGGCAATTGCTTCATCAAGATGCGTCACAACGACTGCGTTATCTAAAATATCCCCTGCACTTGAAGCCATTTCCACTGCTTTTGGATGAGGAAATTCTTCTGGTGCGACCAGATACAATTCTTCTAATCCCATGGTTTTCATCGCGCGTGCTGCTCCGCCAATATTCCCTGGGTGAGATGTGTTAACTAATACAATTCGTGTTCGTTCTAACATGTTTTTATATCTATGAGAGTCACGTCATTCCCGCGACATTACCTCGTCATTCCCGCGACATTCCCTCGTCATTCCCGCGCAAGCGGGAATCTATCTAATTGACCTAATTGACGAGATCCCCACTTTCGTGCGGATGACATATTTTTTAGCAGGGATGACGTATTTTTAAAAGTGCATAGCTTATCATCAGATCGCAATTAACCCTAGCTTCGATTCCACTTTCGTTTTATTATTACCAACTTCTTAACTACATTGCTCTTTATACAACTATGCGCGAACCCATTATCAATATTGCTATTGAAGCTGCTAGAGCAGCTGGAAATTTAATCACCCGTGCGATGAAACGCATGGATACTATCAAAATTAGCGAAAAAAAACCGAACGATTATGTGACAGAAGTAGATCAGCGTGTTGAGCAAGAAATTATCTCGCATATCAAAAAAGCCTATCCATCGCATAGCATTTTAGGCGAAGAATCAGGCGAAACCAAAGGTGATGATCACATTTGGATTATCGATCCTATTGATGGTACACGAAATTTTATCCATGGTTTTCCGCATTTTGCTATATCCATTGCCTTTATGAATAAAAATAAAATTGAAAATGGCGTTATTTATGATCCTGTTCGTCAAGATTTATTCATCGCTAGTCGCGGCAAAGGTGCGTTATTAAACGACAGACGCATACGCGTAAGCGGCTGTAAAAATATTCCTGAATCATTGCTTGCAACTGGATTTGCTTATCGCCACACGGATGCCAGCAACCCTGTGCCCATGAATATTATGCAAACCATGTTGCCTATTACTGGCGATATTCGCCGAACTGGTACTGCCACATTAGATCTTGCCTATGTTGCTTGTGGCCGCCTTGATGGCTTTTGGGAAATGGGTTTACATCTATGGGACATTGCGGCAGGCATATTGCTCGTCAAAGAAGCAGGCGGCATGGTGTGTGATTTGCATGGTGGTGAAGATTACCTAAAAACAGGCAATGTGGTTGCTGCTAATCCTATGCTCATCCGTCAATTGTTAAAAACGTTTAAACCGCAGCTGTCATAACCACTCACAACGCTTCTTTTTGTAAATATGAAGGTACCACGCAATTCCGCCAACCCAGTTCTTTTTCAATCCGATTTTTTAATGCATTAGCAGCAACGGTTTCGCCATGTGTGATAAATATTTTTTGTGGCTCACGTTTAAATTGCTTAAGCCAAGATAAAATTTCTATTGCATCTGCGTGTGCCGACACATTATCAAGCGATACAATTTCAGCGTTTATCGGAACCATTTCACCTAATATCTTTATTTCTCGCTCACCATTCAACATTCGCGCACCACGTGTTTGAACTGCTTGATAGCCAGTAAATAATATCGTGTTTTTTGGATCGGGTGCGAACCGTTTTACATGATGCAAAATACGTCCGCCAGTTATCATACCGCTTGCGGAAATAATAATTTTTGGCTGATTCATTTTATCAATTTGCTTTGATTCTTCCGGTGTCGCTGCATATTTTGCCATTTGACACATGCCTTTAATTTCTTGCTGTGTTAATCGATGCTCATCTTGATGGCGAATAAAAATTTCTGTTGCATTAACTGCCATTGGACTATCAAGAAAAACTGGTAAATCAGGAATACGTTTTTGTTGTTTCAGTAAAAATAAATAATAAAGTAAAACTTGTGAACGCCCAACTGCAAAAGCAGGAATCACTATTGTACCGCCACGCTCTACCGTACGATTAATCACATCAGCAAGCTGATCATAGGGATTAATATTGTTATGTTCACGATCACCATAAGTTGATTCGATAATTAAATAATCTGCTTCGTTTACTAATGCACGCGAGCGCATGACATCATCATTTTCTCTACCCATATCACCAGTAAACACAATAGTCTTATCATGTGAATAAATTTGCACAAACGATGAACCAATAATATGTCCAGCACGTTGAAATTGAAATTGAAAATGATTTGCCAATTCAATCGACCGATGATAAGGAAATGCAACAAAGTGTTCTAAAACTGCATGTGCATCTTGCATGGTATAAAGCGGCAGTGCAGGATGATGTTTTGAATAGCCATGTTTATTAGCGTATTGTGTTTCTTCTTCTTGTAAGCGTGCACTATCAGGCAATAAAATTTCACATAAATCACGCGTACCGGTACTACAATAAATTTTTCCACGAAATCCATGGCGATACAGCAAAGGCAAATAGCCAGAATGATCAATATGAGCATGCGTTAAAATCACGTGATGGATACTAGTTACATCAATTGGAAACGGATCCCAATTCCGCAAACGTAATTCTTTCAATCCTTGAAACAATCCACAATCGATCAACACTCGATGACCATCTTCGGTCAGCAAATATTTCGATCCAGTAACTGTTTCTGTTCCGCCAAGAAAAGTAATATGCATTATGTCCAACTTATCAACTTAATGAAAGTACTCAAATATTTTTTTCAATTTATTAAGCTTATAATATAGGTATGAGCTCTAGATTGCAGTAAAAAATGAGGTTTTATGGCATTCCTTTATACGGCAAAAATCTATGTCGATGATACTGAAATCGCCCATGAAAGCGGCGATGATGTTGAGGCATTACACACTTGGATGCTTATGAAAACCCAGGGGCAATATGGTAATTTTCATGGAGAAGTCATCGACAATAAAACTAAAAAAATCATTCGCAGTTTTCGCAAATCACCACCAGATTGATATCTTAGCCAATCCCTCGTATATTGCATGACGATGATTTTTGAATGATAGCCTCTTCGCATTCGCGAGGATGACAACTTTAAAAGGAACTAATCATGCAATATACCGCTCAAATCCATTGGGAACGTCACAACAAACCCTTTGATGTGAAATCTTATGATCGAACTCATACCGTCACTTTTGCCGGCGGTATCACCATTGAAACAAGCAGTGCACCAGAATTTTTAGGTAATGCTGCATTGGTCAACCCTGAAGAATTATTTACGGCTTCCATTTCTAGCTGCTTTATGCTGACATTTTTATACTGGGCTGCAATGAAAGGTTTCACGGTTGATCAATATCAAGCGGAAGCAGTTGGTACACTTGGAAAAAATAGTGAAGGCAAAATGTGCATGACTGAAGTGGTATTAAAACCAACAATTACATTCGGCGATAAATCACCCGATGCCACCACACTCGATGATTTATTTAAAAAAGCACATGATAATTGTTTTATTTCTAATTCAGTAAAAACAAAAGTTACTGTTTTAAGTGAACAATTAGCACGCGCATAAAATAAATGATAAGCGTTCACGGGGTATCTAAAGACAACTCATCGTCATTGCGAGGAGCACAGCGACGAAGCAATCCAAAATTTTATGACAATTTTATAAACGTTATGGATTGCTTCCGCCTCGTTACACTCGGCGTCGCAATGACAAATTTTCATTTTTACGTTCAGTAAAGATAACCTCGTGAACGAATACTTATTTTTAGATCTCTGGACAACAGTCTTGCTTAATTGCTTAACCAGAATTCGCGTTTATAATAAGTGGTGTGTGCTTACACTATCCTTCCACTTTCAACTTCAATACACTACGACAACCACGAGGTAATTTATTGCCGCGTCGTGCACGTTCACCAATAAATAATTTCCAATCAGCAGGTTTCAATGTAAATGGTTTGCCATCACCAACGATTAATAAATGTTGATTCACATTTAATACAGCTATATCCATCACATATTCTTCGCGTGCGACGACTTTATTACTTGGAATGCTAATCATTTTATTGCCTTTACCTTTGGCAAGTTGCGGCAATTCTTTTAATGAAAACACTAATAAATTTCCAATATTGGACACAACTGCTAAATATTCTGTTTCAATATCAGTAACTAATTTTGGCATTAATGATTTTGAACCTTTTGGTAATGATAACGCTGTTTTACCTGCGCGATTTTTTCCAAATAATTCGCCTAATTTCACTATAAAACCATAACCTGCATCAGAGGCAAGCACGTATAATGCTTCTGCTTCTCCCATCATTGTGCTAATAAATTCAGCGCCTGGCGGTGGATTTAATCGGCCAGTGAGTGGTTCACCTTGTCCGCGCGCAGAAGGAAGAGTGTGTGCTGGTAATGAATAAGCGCGACCGGTTGAATCCAAAAAGACAGCGGCTTGATTGCTACGCCCAATCGCTGCCGATTGAAATTGATCGCCAGCTTTATAGCTCAACGTATTGGGATCAATCTCATGACCTTTTGCAGCACGAATCCAACCTCTGCTGGATAATACAACGGTGATTGGTTCAGTCGGCAGGATTTCTGTTTCTTTCATCGCTTGTGCTTCGCGACGAATCACAATGGGTGATTGACGTTTATTACCATGTTTTTCTGCGAGCGACATTAATTCTGTGCGAATTAATTTTTTTAATCGTGCAGAAGAACCTAAGGTTTTTTCAATATCATCACGTTCTTCAATTAATTGTTTTTGCTCTTTACGAATTTGCATTTCTTCTAAGCGAGCTAAATGCCGCAATTTCGTATCAAGAATAGCATCTGCTTGTTCATCGCTTAATTTAAAACGTTTCATCAACACTAATTTTGGTTCATCTTCTTTGCGAATAATGCGAATCACTTCGTCAAGATTAAGATAAACCACCATCAAACCTTCTAAAATATGTAAGCGATGATTGATGGCATCTAATCGATATTGCAAGCGTCGTTTAACAGTATCTGTTCGAAAATCTAACCACTCAGATAAAATTTCTAATAAACCTTTAACTTGCGGGCGACCATTTAAACCAATCATATTTAAATTGACGCGATAACTGCGTTCAAGATCGGTTGTTGCAAACAAATGATCCATGAGCGCAGGCACATCCACACGATTTGAACGCGGTATAATCACTAATCGAGTTGGATTTTCATGATCCGATTCATCGCGCAAATCAGAAATAAGCGGCAATTTTTTATCTTGCATCTGCTGCGCAATTTGTTCTAACACTTTTCCGCCGGAAACTTGATATGGCAGCGCAGTAATAATAATTTCATCATTTTCTTCCATGTAAGTGGCGCGCATGCGCACAGAACCATTTCCTGTACGATACATTTCTTTGATATCAGCTTTAGATGTAATAATTTCTGCTTCAGTTGGAAAATCAGGTCCTGGTACAAATGCAAAAATATCAGCAAGTGTCGCTTTCGGATTATCTAAAATGTGCACGAGTGCATTCACCACTTCACGCAAATTATGCGGCGGAATATTGGTTGCCATACCAACTGCAATACCGGTTGTGCCATTTAACAAAACATTAGGCAAACGTGCAGGTAACAATGATGGTTCACGTAATGTTCCGTCAAAATTCGGCACCCAATCAACCGTGCCGGATTCTAATTCTGCTAATAAAATTTCTGCATAAGCAGACAAGCGTGATTCAGTGTAACGCATTGCCGCAAATGATTTTGGATCATCAGGCGAACCAAAATTTCCTTGACCTTCAATTAAGGGATAACGATATGAAAAAGGCTGCGCCATTAACACAAGTGCTTCATAACAAGCCATGTCGCCATGCGGGTGAAATTTACCGAGTACATCACCGACTGTACGCGCGGATTTTTTAAATTTCGAAACAGATTTTAAACCCAATTCTGACATCGCATAAATAATGCGGCGCTGCACGGGTTTTAAACCATCGCCAATATGCGGCAGTGCGCGATCTAAAATCACATACATGGAGTAATCGAGATAGGCTTTTTCTGCGTATTCATATACCGGAATATGTTCAATATTAGTTACGACCATAATTATGCAATCTCCGCCAAATTACCTTTCTTTTCTAACCATGCTTTGCGATCTTGCGCACGTTTTTTGGCGAGCAACATATCAAGCATTTCATCAGTATTATCTTTAAGTTTCATGGTAAGCTGCATGAGACGTCGCGTATCAGGATCCATGGTGGTTTCGCGCAATTGCATCGGATTCATTTCACCTAATCCTTTAAAGCGAATGACATTTACTTTTGGTTTTTTTTCTTTATATTCCGCACTAATGCGATCTAAAATCCCTTGTTTTTCAGCTTCATCTAACGCATAAAATACTTCTTTGCCATGATCCACACGAAAAAGTGGTGGCATGGCAATGTAAACATGACCAGCTTGCACGAGTGGTCGAAAATGTTTAACAAACAGCGCACACAATAAAGTAGCAATGTGATTTCCATCAGAATCAGCATCCGCTAAAATGCAAATTTTGCCGTAACGTAAACTAGATAAATTATCTGAACCTGGGTCAACACCAATAGCGACAGAAATATCATGAATTTCTTGTGACGATAAAATTTCACTTGATGCCACTTCCCACGTATTTAAAATCTTTCCACGCAGCGGCATGACAGCTTGAAATTCGCGATTACGTGCTTGCTTGGCAGAACCGCCAGCTGAATCACCTTCGACTAAAAATAATTCGCTGCGCGTGACATCTTGCTGTGAACAATCAATTAATTTTCCTGGCAGCGCGGGACCCGCCGTTACTTTTTTACGTGCGACGGTTTGAGCGGCTTTCAAACGTTTTTGTGCATTACTAATCGCAAGATTGGCAATGGCTTCGCCTAATGCTACATGTTGATTGAGCCATAAACTAAAGGCATCTTTCACCACGCCAGAAACGAATGTTGAACATTCACGCGATGATAATCGTTCTTTCGTTTGTCCAGCAAATTGCGGATCGTGTAATTTCACGGAAATAATATGCGCGCATTGTTCCCAAGTATCATCGGGAGATAATTTAATACCGCGCGGCAATAAATTGCGAAATTCACAAAATTCGCGTAACGCTTCTGATAACCCTGTACGAAAACCAGAAACATGTGTGCCGCCAAGTGGTGTAGGAATCAAATTCACATAACTTTCAGCGACTACATTTCCATCTTCAGGTAACCAACAAGCAGCCCAATCGACTGCTTCGCGATCACTGGCAAATGAGCCAATAAATGGCTCTTCAGGTATACATTCTGCTTTGCCAATCGCTTCTTCTAAGTAATGACTCAACCCATTTTCGTAATACCATTCTTCAGTATGATTCGTATTTGCATCGGTATAAGTGACATGTAGACCAGGACACAAAACAGCTTTTGCACGCAAAGTATGTTTCAATTTGGTGATAGCAAAACGCGATGAATCAAAATATTTTTCATCCGGCCAAAAGTGAACGCTGGTACCAGTTTCACCTTTATTTGCTTTACCAATGACTTTTAATTCAGAAGTTTTTTCGCCGTGTGCAAATTGCATCGCATAAACATTACCACTACGTTTAATCGTAACATCTAATTTTTTAGATAACGCATTGACAACTGAAATGCCAACGCCGTGCAAACCGCCAGAAAATTTATATTGTTTATTTGAAAATTTCGCACCGCTGTGTAATCGACAAAAAATAAGTTCCACACCGGATACTTTTTCTTCTGGATGGATATCAACGGGCATGCCGCGACCATTATCAGAAACTTCTAGTGAATGATCTTTATGCAAAATAATATCGATGCGTTTGGCAAATCCTTCCAGTGCTTCGTCCACACTGTTATCAATGGCTTCATGTGCCAAATGATTGGGATTAGTTGTATCAGTATACATCCCTGGACGACGTTTGACTGGCTCAAGACCGCTTAAAACTTCGATCGCTTCAGAAGTGTAAGCTTGTTTTTTTGTTACTTTGTCTGCCATAGTTTTTTTAACCATTCTCGATTTAACTGTAGCCATTGTAAGGAAATAATGACGGGAGATGTTTTAATTTTCCCTTCTTTTATCAATTGAAACGCCTCATCTGCTGAAATAACAAATGCGCGGATGTCTTCGTTTTCATGTTCTAGCCCATGCACGCCGCCCAATTTGCTTGCGTCAATTTTTCCACAAAAAATATGGATATATTCATTGCTGCCACCGGGGCTGACAAAATACTCACAAATTGGATAAATATCCAGTATTTTTGCGCCAGCTTCTTCTTCTGATTCACGAACGGCGACATCGGTAGGATTTTCATTTTCATTATAAATACCAGCGACAATTTCTATGAGCCATGGTACGGGTGGATTAGCTAATGCACCTACTCGAAATTGCTCAATGAGAACAACTTGATCAAGCACAGGATCGTAAAGCAAAATACCAACCGCGGAACGCCGCTCGAGGATTTCGCGAGTAAAGATGTTCGACCAGCCGCCATTAAATTTACGATGACGAACATGATTACGCACCATGCGAAATACGCCTTGATAAAGTAATTCACGTTTTACGATTTCATAATCATTTTGTGTAAATGGTGTTGTAATATAGGTCATTTTATTTTTGATTTTTTTTATTTTTTAATAATTTTTCAATTTTATCTAATTGTGTTTCCAATTCTTCTAATTTTTTACGTGTACGTGCTAATACTTTTGTTTGTGTATCAAATTCTTCGCGTGTCACTAAATCAAATTTGGTAAATGCTTTGGTTAAAATGTGCTGACAATTTTTTTCAAAATCTTTTTTAAATGCGCTGAGGTGTGCTGGTAATTCATCAGTTAATTGGGCGGCTAATTGCTTTAAGAAATTGTTTTTCATATGAATTCTTCCCTGTTTGATTTGGGCATTATTATACACTTGCACTATCACTATTGCGAGCTGATGATATGATGTCATTCATGAACTTCCACTCGTCATCCCGCGAATTTCCACTCGTCATCCCCGCGAAAGCGGGGATCTTTGGCTATTTTAGAGATTCCCGCTTACGCGGGAATGACAGTGTTCGCGGGAATGACAGGAGACATTCCAAAGAATGCGTAATCTACCTTGTTATAGTAAAATACCGCGAAAATAACACATGAGATTAATCTATGACTAAACGTCACCTAATTATCGCGACTCGCGAAAGTCCGCTTGCACTGCAACAAACAGAATGGGTGCGAACAAAATTGCAGCAAATTCATCCACATCTTTCTGTGGAAATTCTTGGAATTACCACCCAAGCAGATAAAATGTTAGACATCACGTTGCGTCAAATCGGCGGCAAAGGATTATTTGTTAAAGAATTGGAAGAAGCTTTATTATTAAATGGGCGCGCGGATATTGCTGTGCATTCAATGAAAGATGTGCCAATGGAATTACCACCAGGATTAGCGCTGCCAGTGATTTGCGAACGCGAAGAACCGCGCGATGTGTTTGTATCAAATCAATACGATTCATTTATGCAATTACCAAGAAGTGCTCTCGTTGGTACAGCTAGTTTACGCCGGCAAACACAATTACGCGCGCTCCGATCAGATTTAGATTATCAAGATTTGCGCGGCAATATTAATACGCGATTAAAACGTTTGGATGATGGCCATTTTGATGCAGTGATTTTAGCTGGCGCAGGTTTAAAACGCATGGGCTTTGTCAATCGCATTCGCGCATATTTTTCAACAAAAGAATCATTGCCAGCGGCTGGTCAAGGTGCATTGGGATTAGAATGCCGTGAAGATGATGAAACCATCAAAACATTAATTATGCCGCTTAATCATGCTATCACACACGATTGCGTGATAGCAGAGCGTGCAGTGTGTCGATACTTAAATGGCGGTTGCCAAATTCCAATTGCAGCCTACGCAGAAATACATAAACATCAATTGCATTTGCGCGCACTGGTTGCTAATCGTGATGGCACACGTATTTTGCGTGCAACACATGAGGGGCTTCCAGCACATGCAGAAAGCATCGGTACGCGTGTCGGGGAAGAATTAATGCAGCAAGGGGCAGAAAAAATTTTACGAGAATTTCATGGGAAATAATGCGATTTCAGTATTGATTACTAGGCCTGATCCGCAGGGTTCTGTGCTGTGTGAACGCATTCGCGAACGTGGTGATAACGCTATTCATTTCCCAACAATTGAGATCATTGCGCCTGATAATCAAGCGTTAATGCTAGAAAAAATAACTACAATCGGCGAGCAAGATTGGTTAATTTTTATTAGTCCGCAAGCAGTTTTTTCTTCCATTCCATACATAAGACAAGCATGGCCAATCATGGGAGACACAGTTAATTTTGCAGCCATTGGCGCGGGAACCGCGCAAGCATTACACGAGGCAGGTTATCAAAATGTTGTGCATCCGTTGACTGATTGGAACTCAGAAGAGTTGTTAAAATTACCTGAATTTCAAGCGATTAATGAGAAAAAAATCGCGGTGATTCGCGGTGAAAATGGGCGTGATTTATTAGAAAAAAGTTTGGTTGAACGCGGTGCTTTTGTCACGCCAATTGTGTGTTATCGACGTGCATTACCGAATATTCATCTACAAAAATACACAGAATTTTTGATCAATGTGATCGTTTGCACCTCCTATGATAGCATCAAAAATTTAAAAATATTAGTCGGCGAAATGGGCTGGAAATCACTAAAACAGACCCCATGTGTTGTGGTAAGTGATCGCATAAAAAAGCTTGCGCATGATTTAGGTTTTCAGACAATATGGGTGGCCAAAAACGCAAGTCATGAGGCTATCTTGAAAATGCTTGCACAAAAAAGGAATGAAATATGTCAAATCAAACCAATGAAATTGTAGAAGCAAAACTAACATCAACCAAGGGTTTTGCATGGAGAAATGTTGGCATTATTATTTCAACATTAGCGCTGATTATTTTTATGGGCGCATTTGGTTTTGGTTATTTTCAATTGTCACGCATTAATCTAATGCTTGCAAAAAACATGACTGACTTGCAATCGCAAATGGGAAGTACACAGCAACAAATGACCAGCTTGCAACAATCAGTGAATGACTTGCAGCAACTAGCACAAAAAGCACAGGATTTAACAAATCAACAAGCACAAATGATTGCTGATTGGCAAGCTACACAAAAAGGAAATTTATCGAAATGGTATGTAGCAGAAGCGCAATATTTAGTGAAACTGGCGAATGATCAATTGCTGTTTACACAAAATTCTGCGATGGCACTCACATTGTTACAACGCGCGCAGCAAGTGTTAGATAATTTGCATGATACAAATTTAATGGCAATTCACAAATCATTAGCAACAGATATCGCTAATTTGCAAGCGCAGCCGCAGCAAGATATATCACAATTATATGTCACGCTGTCAGCGCTTGATCAGCAGCTCGATCAATTACCGATACCTACCAATCCACTGCAACCTAATCAAGTGGCCGTGCCAACGAATACGAAAAATATGTCGTGGTGGCAAGCAGGTATGCAGCATTCTTGGGATGCGCTGCAAAAAATTGTGATTGTGAAATACAATGGTTCAAATGCATTGCCATTATTAATGCCGGAAGAAAAAACGTTTCTTTATCAAAATTTACATGCACAAATGCAAAGCGCCATGTGGGCAGCATTGCATCATTATCCAGATATTTATCAACAAAGCATTTCACGGTTACATGAATGGGTTCAACAATATTTTGTGCAAGATTCACCGATGACAAAAAATATTCTTGAACGATTGAGCGAATTACAAAAAATAAATGTGCAGCCATCGTCAGTGAATTTGTCGGTGACATTGCAACAACTTGATATTTATCTGACACAAACTACTTCTGGTTAGAAGGAGCATGGGATGCTACGTCTTATTATTTGGTTAATTATTCTCGTTGCATCTGTTTGGTTCGGATTAGCAATTCTACGCCATCCAGGTTATTTATTTCTTGTCTATCAACCATGGATGGTACAAATGCCATTATGGTTTGCATTAATCAGTTTAATTCTGATTTTTGGCTTATTTTATCTTTTAATATCGAGTATTGATCGTCTTCAATTTTTATTATTTCGCATTCAAAATTGGTTTCGGTTTCGTCGTGAACATAAATTATATAGCAAAACACAACATGGATTAGCATTATTAATCGAAGGTCAATGGAGAAAAGCAGAAAAATTGTTATTAGCTGGTGCGAAACAATCGATTGATCCGCTGATGAATTATTTAGGCGCAGCACGTGCAGCACAAGCATTAGGTGCATTTGATAGGCGCGATGACTATCTTAATAAAGCGCAACTCGCGGCACCTGATGCAGAATTAGCAATTGGTTTAACCAAAGCAGAATTAGAATTTCAGCATGAGCAAATTCAAGAAGCAGAAGCAACATTAACGCGTTTACGTGATCTTGCTCCACGACATCCGACTATTCTAAAGTTGTTAGAAAAAATTTATATTCGGTTAGGTGAATGGAATAAATTGCAAGCCATGTTACCGGCAATGCGAAAAGCAAAAATATTGACAACGCAACAGCTAGAACAATTTGAAAAAAATATTTATTGTGAAATATTGCGTGAATCATCACAAAAAAACCTTGCCGAGTTACAACAATATTGGAGTCAAATTCCGCGTTATTTACGCAAAAATCCTGATGTTGTATATGAATATGTACAGCAATTATTGCGCGTGAATGAAGTATCTGAAATACAAGAATTAATTCGCAAAACACTCAAGTATCATTGGCACGCGGAACTGGTCACTATTTACGGCTCTTTGCCAATGGATAATTTAAATAAACAATTAGTGATTGTTGGTGCATGGCAAAAAATGTATGGGCCAAAACCAGAAATTTTATTAGCACTTGGAAAATTGTGTGCCCGCATTCAATTGTGGGGCAAAGCAAAAGATTATTTTGATAAATGTTTAGTACAAGGCCCTAATCCAGATGCCTCGTTAGCATATGCAAAATTATTAGAATCGCTCGGTGATGAAGAAGGTGCATTAGAAAAATATCGCGATGGGTTACAACAAGCGAGCAAAAAAACGAATTATTAATCATAGTATTGTCATTAATGTTCAGGATCAGTTTTTATGTTAAAATTATCGTCCTGAAGATTTATATATCCTCAGGGAAATATTCAAGAGAAAAGAAACAATGGCCATTTTAGAAATTTTACAATACCCCGATCCGCGGTTACGCATAAAAGCTGCACTTGTCACCAAGGTGGATGATGATTTGCTTCGTCAAATTGATGATATGTATGAAACCATGTATGTAGCAAAAGGCGTTGGTTTGGCTGCGACACAAGTGAATATTCATCAACAAATTTTTGTGATGGATATTTCACAAGAACGTGATCAAAAAGTATGTGTGCTAAATCCAGAAATTATTCACAAAGAAGGCATTCAATATGAATCAGAAGGGTGTCTTTCTGTTGCTGGCGCTTATGACAAAGTTGAACGCGCATTAAAAGTACGTATGCGCGGTATTGGATTAGACATGAAACCAATAGAGATCGAAGCAGAAGATTTATTGGCAGTTTGTATTCAACATGAAATTGATCATCTCAATGGTATTTTGTTTATTGATCATCTTTCACGTTTAAAACAAGATCGAATTAGAAAAAAAATTGATAAAAATAACCGACGAGATTAATGCGTGACTTCATTAAAAATTATTTTTGCTGGTACGCCTGAATTTGCAGCGGTTGCATTAAAAAAATTAATTACATCACCACATCAAGTCCTTGCTGTTTACACGCAACCTGATCGTCCAGCAGGACGCGGATTAAAAATCACTGCAAGTGCAGTGAAACAATTGGCCTTGCAGCATCAGCTTTCCATTTATCAACCAGTGTCATTAAAAAATATTGATGAACAAGAGCAGCTTAAAAATTTTAATGCTGATGTCATGGTGGTGGCTGCTTATGGATTGTTATTGCCAAAAGCAGTGCTCATGATTCCGCGTTTAGGTTGCATTAACATTCATCCATCTTTATTACCGCGTTGGCGAGGTGCAGCTCCCATTCAACGTACTATTTTTGCTGGCGATAAAATCACTGGTGTGACGATCATGCAAATGGATGAAGGTTTAGATACAGGTCCCATGCTGCTGCAGCATCAATATGTACTAGCAGAAGATGAAACATCACACACGTTGCATGACAAATTAGCTGAGATGGGTGCGGAATCTTTGTTGGAAACATTGAATTTGTTAACGCAAAATAAAATTAAGCCGCAAGTGCAAGATAATGCTTTAGCAACTTACGCAAATAAAATTACCAAAGAAGAAGCATTGATTGATTGGAGCCAACCTGCGAAAACACTTGAATATAAAATTCGTGCTTTCAATCCATGGCCAATAGCTTATACAAATTGGCAAAGTCAAACGTTGAGAATTGGCATGGCAGCGGCGATGAATGAAAAAGTCAATGCTGCGCCTGGCACTATTATTCAAGCCTCAAAAGAAGGAATTGATGTAGCAACAGGCGATGGCGTATTGCGATTGTTATCCTTACAATTACCAGGCGGAAAAATGTTGCCCGTGCAGCAGTTTTATCACGCTCGCGCAAGTGAGTTGGTTAAAGGCAACATTTTCTCATGAATTTACGTTTAATAGCTGCCCAAATTATTGATGAAGTAACAAACGGCCGATCTTTATCAGATGTGCTTCCAACCTATTTCCAATCAATTAAAGATCCACGTGATCGTGCATTTGTGCAAGCATTATGTTATGGCGTATGTCGTTATTATCCGCGCTTAGATGTGATTTTAAGTTATTTATTGCAAAAACCCATGCGTGAAAAAGATAGTGATGTGCATGCGTTGTTGCTTGTTGGTTTATATCAATTGATGGAAATGCGTGTACCTGCGCATGCAGCGGTGTCTGAAACAGTGAGTGCTGTTGAGAAATTTAAAAAGCCGTGGGCGCGTGGATTAATTAATGCGGTATTACGCGAATATTTGCGTAACAAAGATAAAATTGATGCAGAAATGATGACGGATGATGAAGCGATTTATGCACATCCATCGTGGTGGATTCACGCAATAAAAAAAGCTTGGCCTGATCAATGGGAACAAATTTTGTCGGCGAATAATGCACATCCACCATTTTCATTGCGTGTGAATTTACAGCGTGCAGATCGCGATACTTATTTACATCGAATAGAAAATGAAGCGCAAATTATTCCTGAAACAAAAACTGGTATTTTGTTAGCTTCACCCATCAGTGTTGATATGTTGCCAGGTTTTGCTGATGGCGATATCTCCGTGCAAGATGGTGCTGCGCAACTGGCAGCAGAATTGTTGCAGCTAGAGCCAGAACAACTTGTATTAGATGCTTGCGCAGCGCCTGGTGGTAAGCTCATGCATATGCTTGAGATTCAACCGCAATTAGAGGTGGTGGCAATTGAAAAAGATCCTAAACGCATCGAATCCATTCGTGAAAATTTAATACGATTAAAATCGCAAGCTGATTGTATTTGCCGTGATGCAAATGAAGTAGAAAGTTGGTGGGATGGAAGATTATTTGATCGTATTTTATTAGATGCACCATGTTCGGCGAGCGGTGTCATTCGTCGTCATCCTGATATTAAATTATTACGACAACCGACTGATTTAAAAAATTTAGCGAAAGAACAAGCGAAGTTACTTGATTCGTTATGGCCGTTACTAACTTCAGGTGGTTTATTTGTTTATGTGACTTGTTCTATTTTCCCTGAAGAAAATATACTGCAAATGCAGCATTTTATTGATCGTCATCCTGATGCTCTCGAGGAAAAAATTCGAGCCGATTGGGGTATTGCTTGCGATATCGGTCGACAAATTTTGCCTGGCATGCATGAGATGGATGGATTTTATTACGCGTGTTTTCGGAAAATGTGAAATAGAGAACTTCTTTTGAAAAAGGAAAACAATATGTCATGCCAGCATGCTTTTAGCTGGCATGACAGAAATACTCTTAACTTAATGGCAGTGGGGCTCGGGAGAAAGTCAAAATCAACAAGGATGACTTCCTGATCAAGTTGCAATATGCTTAGAAGATAGTTATTGATTAAAAATGATAAAGGACTGCCATGCGTATTGAATATGATGTCAAATTAGATTTCCGCGATGTACTTATCCGTCCAAAACGTAGCGTATTAAAAACACGCGCAGATGTGTCGCTAGAACGAGAATTGAAATTTAAGCACACGCAAACGTCATGGAAAGGTGTTCCGATTATCGCTGCTAATATGGATCACACCGGAACATTTAACATGGCTGTTGCCTTAGCTGAACATAAGCTCATGACAGCGCTTGATAAATTCTATACCTTAGATGATTGGAAAGAATTTACCAAAGCTCATCCCATGATTCTTTCTTCTTGTTTCTTATCAGTCGGTATTGGTGAAACTGATTTTGCCAAATTAGATGATGTGATGAAACTTGCTTCCATTCCATTTGTTTGTCTTGATGTAGCAAATGGTTATACCGAAAAATTTGTTTCATGTTTGGAGCATTTACGCGAAAAATATCCTAATGTTGTCATCATGGCAGGTAATGTGGTGACTGGTGAAATGGTGGAAGAATTAATTTTATCCGGCGCAGATATTGTCAAAATTGGCATTGGCCCCGGATCAGTTTGTACAACACGTGAAAAGACTGGCGTGGGTTATCCACAATTATCTGCCATTATTGAATGTGCTGATGCTGCGCACGGATTAGGCGGTCATGTCTGTGCAGATGGTGGTTGTGCGACACCTGGCGATGTTGCAAAAGCATTTGCAGCTGGCGCTGATTTTGTCATGCTTGGCGGGATGCTTGCAGGACACGATGAATGTTTAGGTGAAATCATTGAGAAAAATGGTAAACCATATAAACGTTTTTATGGCATGAGTTCAACGGAAGCAATGGAACGCCATCATGGTACGGTTGCTGATTATCGTGCAAGCGAAGGACGCTCGGTTGATGTTCCTTATCGTGGACCAGTTCGAAATGCAGTGTTGGATATTCTTGGCGGCATACGTTCCACGTGCACTTATGTGGGTGCGCATCGATTAAAAGAATTATCAAAACGCACCACGTTCATTCGTGTGGCTCGACAATTAAATGAGATTTTTGTTCCCTATGACGTTGATAAAAAATAAGCAAATAATTTGACCAACAATACCGGATTTTGTTGAACCTCTACCCATTCTTGGGCTATCATAAGCCGGCTTTGTATCTGACTACAGCATTTGAGAACTGTTTATGAATTGTGTCATCCCCGTGAAAATGGGGATCTCTAGGATATATAGATTCCCACTCTCGTGGGAATGACAAGATTCTCATTTCTGCTGTATCCACGGAAGCACAGATAAAAGAGAAAAACACTTCAACAGTGTTTGCCATTTCTCTCATTTTATCCGAGCGAGATCGGCACTTCCTAATGGATTAAAAAATTCTAAAAAATAGGAGTGTGATCATTATGGTAAAAAAAATCCTTGTTAGCGCAATGTTAGCTTCAGTAATCGGTGCAGCTCACGCAACACCTGTTCCATATGTTGGTGCGAGCGTAGGTGTGTTAACTAACACAACTAGCAATGCGGGTAACAACCAAGCAGGTTTTTATCGTGGTATGCCATTCAACCTGTTTGCAGGTTACGGCGGCGTTATTAATCAAAATATTTATCTTGCTGGCGAATTAACTGGTACAGTCGGTACTGGTGAATTAACCGCACGCAATTCAGGCGCTAAATCAACTTATGGTTATGGTTTTAGCGTTATTCCTGGTGTGATGTTAAGTGATCGTACACTTGCATTTGCACGTGCAGGTGTGGTGAGAACACGCTTCACCGATGTTAGCTCAACTGCGACAGGTGGCCAAGTCGGTCTTGGTTTGCAAACTAGTTTGACGCAAAGTCTTGATGTACGTGGCGAATATGACTTTACTGCTTACCGTTCAGTTAGCAGTGTTAGCGCACCACGATCTGATGCAGCAACAGTTGGTCTCGTTTACAAATTTGACTAATCTTGTTTATTGCAATCACACTATCCTGCGCTTTTAGTGCATTAGTGTTCGGAATAATTTAGCTTGTCATGCCAGCGAAAGC
>CAZKUQ010000015.1:0-22830 GCA_964555965.1 uncultured Coxiellaceae bacterium | reverse complement strand
TTGTTTATATTCAGGCTTAATTTTCCTGTCGGGATAATGTTTTCATGTAGAATGCTATCCCGATCAATATCTTCTTGAATGCTAGATTGGCTGGTGTAGCTTTCTCCTTTTGAATCGATATATTCAGCAAGTATTGGTATGTACGATAAATCGAAAAGAAGTTTAGCTGGAATTGAAATATTAAATTTCTTGAGAATGTTAACTGATAATTCTGCTACCGTTAATGAACTTCCACCTATCTCAAAAAAATTATCTGCCATGCTAATATTTTCTTGATGTAATATATCTTCCCAAATTTTAGTTAATTTTTTTTCAGTTGTTGTTTTAGGTTCAATATATTCCTTTCGTAAAATTTGTTCAAATTCTTGTGGAGGCGGCAATGCTTTTGTATCTATTTTACCGCTGAATGTCAGCGGAAATGAAAGTATTTTTATGAAGGTAGCAGGAATCATGTAATCTGGTAACTTTTTATGTAATGCTTTTTTAAGACTTCTTTTGGCTGAACTCGTTAAAATTAATTCCATTACATTTAACGTTGAAAGGTAGTAATCAATACTCTTTTCTACCATTTTTTTCTCATCATCAGCGAGGTTGAATATAATACCGCAGCGATCTTCTTGTTGCCAAATGACAATACCATTTAAATTTTTTCTTTCATTAAATCCCGGTAGCTTTAAATAAAGTTGAACTTTTTGGCCTGGCCTAAATTTTTCTGTTATACCAGCAATGGCAACACCATGCTTTGAAATATTTTCTGTAATTGCTTCGATATGTTTTTCTTTTTCTACAGAAATAAGACAGCGATCTTGATAAATAAATCGATCTTTATCAAGATCGGGAACAACGTAGGCAATTAATGTTTTATCGTGATTTTGTGTATCTTTAGCCACCACAATTGTTTCTCTAACGTCAGGATGTTGTCTGATAACATTTTCAATTTCATTTAATTCGATACGATATCCACGTATTTTAATTTGATTATCAGCTCTGCCAATGAATTCGATATCGCCATTATCAAGCCATTTTACTTGATCACCAGTTTTGTAAAGCTTTTCAGTTGTTGCCTGATTAAAAATGTTGGGAATAAATTTTTCTTCAGTTAATTCCGGACGATTAAAATAACCGGGTGAAACATTAACACCACCAATTAATAATTCACCTGCAACGCCAATTGGTACTGGCTGCATAAATTGATCGACAATATAAGCCTCACAATTAACAAGCGGCTTACCAATGGGTGGGAGAAGAGGTTTATTTTTTGCATTAGCATTTTCACCGGCAAAAAATATTTTTTTATAAATCGATTCTATGGTTGTTTCTGTAGGCCCATAAATATTCCAAATATCAAAATTAAAATTTTGTTTTGGATATCGTATTAATGCTTCACCACCAATTTTAACGTGACGTAAACTTAATTGTTTTGGCCATTCTAATGAAAATAACATTTGTGCATAAGCAGTTGGCAAATCACAAATTGTAATTTTATTTTTTTGAAGGAAATCAAAGAATAATGCTGGCGTTAGCTTTATATTATCATCAACTATATATACTGAGCCGCCATTAGCAAGAATGGGTATGGTTTCACAAAAATAGGAATCAAATGCCTGGGAGGCGCATTGCGAAGCTCGGTCATGATGAGATATTAAAAAACATCCACGATACCAAGCAGAAAAATTAATTAAACTTTTATGTTTAATTAAAACTCCTTTTGGCTTACCTGTTGTTCCAGAAGTATAGATAATGTAGGCCATATCTTCTGGAGTGACAGTAGGCAAGTTGATAGTTGAAAAATTTTCTTTTGTGCTTATTCCAGTAATTAATATCGCTCTTGCATGATATTTTTCTGGTATTTTTTCTAATGAATCAGTAAGTAATATTTTGGCTTGACTATCTTCAAGTACATACTCAATTTTTTCATCTGGATATTTAGGGTTAATTGGTACATATACTCCGCCGCATTTAAAAATAGCTAGCATACCAATCAGTAAATCAGGCGATCGTTGTATTAAAACACAAACATGATCACCTTTTTTTACACCAACATTTATTAATTTTTTAGCTAGAAATGTTGATTGCTCATTTAATTCTTTATATGAAATAACACGAGTGTTATGTACTATAGCTTGGCTTAACGGACTATCAAGTGCAAATTGTGTAATTAAATCATGTATACATTTATTAAATTGGGGAATATGAAAGTCATATGTTGGTTTTGCCCAAGTCGTTAATATTTTATTTTTTTCTTTTATTGGAATAATATTTAGTCCAAACGTTTTTTTGTTTTCATTTGTGCAAATATCATGTAGAAGCGTTTTTAAATAAGCAATTATTCTAATAATATTTTTTTTTGAAAAAGCATGATTATTATAAAAAATAGTAAAAACATATTGATTCTTCTGGGTAGAGAGAATTAACGGAATAATATCTGAATTAAGTTGTTCTAATTTATTTTTTTGATTTTTTTTTGCATCAAACAAAATTAAATATTTAAAATTAAGTTTGTCAAATTGAACCGGTTTTTTCTCTAATTGCATTTTAACTTTTGCTAAAGATTGTTTGATGAAAATATCTTTAGAAATTTGAATTTTTATTGGATGTAGTAGAGGTTCTACTTTGATTGAACCCAAACGTGATGAATAAAGATTACCGACACCAATTAAATAATTTTCGGAACTACTTAATCGCGATAATAACAATCCCCATGCGGTGGTTATTAATGATTGCCATGTTATTCGATTTTTTTTTAAAAATTGCTCTATGGATTTGTGGAGTTTAATTTCAATTTGTTGCTTGATTGACACATAACTAGATAAGTATGATTTTTTTATTTCCGATATATTGGACTCTTCAAGCCAGAGTTTATTGCTGAGCCCATCTTCCTTGTTCATTGAGCAACTCCTTTGCAATCGCTGCTATATAAACAATTAAAGAAGGAGTTCTCGCTTAAAAAAACACGCGAACTCCTAGTCACAATTTTTATAACATTAAAAATTAGCTGTTAAAACTCCTGTGATCATACTTCCATCGATTGGAGAAGCTTTCTGTCTGCCGTCCGTGCTTGTCCATTGAGCTGCGATATTTAAGAATTTAATCTTCTTGCTAATTGTAACGTTGTAATCATTATAACTGTTACCAGCAGCAGCAGCTAAATCTGAATGTCCAAACAGAGCCAAGAAAGAAATATCTTCTATATTGAATAAATAATTAGATGGAATAGCATAATTAATACCTGCATTATAGTATCGGCCAATCGTATGTGTTCCATAAGCATTAGCTGTGTAGCTATATTGTGCTTGTAAGAAATAATAATTAAAAAGTGAGTTGAATTCATTATAATTTGATAATCTTGCACCTGGATAATTATAGCGTGCTAAGTTTAAATCATAAGTAAAATTCTCACCAATCGTATTATGATATCCTCCAACCGTATCGATTTCAGAATGAGCATTAGGTGTGCTATCAAATCTAACGCTTGATCCCCACATATTAAGATAAAATCCAACTGGGAAAGAGTATGTCAAGCTGCCTTGAGTTGCTGGTAAATTACGTGATTGGCTGATACCACGGAAAAGATAGTTGGATGTGAGTGTTACGTAGCCGCTGACATTATCTAGCCAGGAAGTTTCTTTTGGTGCTTCAACTGGTGCATCTTTTGCATTTGCTATTGCCATCGGTGCTTCGTCTTTATAGCTTCTAACATGACGATGTTTAGCTTTGTGAGTTTTTTTCGTTGCAGCAACGGCATATTGGGTCGTCACTAATGGCCCAATAATTGCAAATAATGATGCAACAGCTAACGCTTTTTTCATTCCCATTCTCCTTAATGATTTGAGTCCAAGTAATTAACATCATGATTATCTAAGCGTATACAGATAATTAAGATTGGGCAATAGTTATGTTAATCAACTTGAAAAATCGTATCTTTTGTTTCTCCAAATTTTGTAAATTGATCGACGATCTTACTGGCAGGAAGTGGCCGGCTTAGAAAATATCCTTGGATTAAATCACAATTATGATCTGCTAGATATTGCATCTGTTCAGCCGTTTCAACACCTTCTGCAACGACTTCTAACCCAAGATTATGTCCAAGTGCAATCACGGCACTGGTAATAGCTAGATCATTTTGATTGTTCGGAATTCCTTTAATAAAAGTTTGATCTATTTTTAATACGCTAACAGGAAATTGTCTTAAATAATTGATAGAAGTATAGCCGGTACCGAAATCATCAACTGAGATGCGCACGCCCATCGCTGAAATGCTATTTAATTTATTAATAGCTGTATCTGCATTATCCATCACCGCTGTTTCTGTGATTTCAACCTCAAGCCACTTTGGTTGTAATCCCGATTCTTTTAGGGAATCAGCCACAATTTGTGCGACGTCTTGATGACGAAATTGTTTCGGTGAAATATTCACCGCAATCGTAATAGGTTCGTATCCTTCGTCTTGCCATTGTTTGTTAAGCCGGCATGCTTCGAGTAGAGCCCATTCACCAATTGGCATGATTAGCCCTGTTTCTTCCGCTAATGGGATAAATTTAGCTGGGCTTATTAAACCAAGCTCAGGGTGATCCCAGCGAATTAGCGCTTCAACACCTTTAATTTTACCGTTTTTCAAATTCAGCTGTGGCTGTAGGAATAAAACAAATTCTTTATTTTGAATAGCCTTTCTTAGAGAAGCTTCTAATTTAATATGTTCATGTGCTGCTATATCCATTTCATGTGTATAGTATTGATAGATGCCGCCACCAGCTTTTTTGGCTTTATACATCGCCATATCTGCGTTTTTCTGTAAACTTTCTAGTGAATCTCCGTCATCAGGAAAGACGCTAATACCAATACTTGCTGTAATAAAAAACTCATGTGTTTCTATTTTTACTGGTTGAGCGCAGGCCGTAATGATTTTTTCAGCAACTGGGCCGGCAAATTTGGGATGACCAATATCATTGAGTAATATAATAAACTCATCGCCGCCAAGTCTTGCTAAAATATCACCAGCTCTTAATAATCCATTAAACCGATTACCCATTTCTTTTAATACTAAATCACCAAAAGTATGTCCAAGCGCATCATTAATCGTTTTGAATCGATCAAGGTCAATAAATAGGACAGCAAGTACTGTATTACGACGTTTGGAATGACTAATTGCTTTATTTAATATTTCGTTGAAGAAAACACGATTTGGTAAAGACGTTAAATTATCATAATGAGCCAATCGAATCAGATGTTCTTTGTGAACAATTAATTCACGTTCAACGGATTTACGTTCGGAAATTTCTTGTTGAAGTTGAATATTAGTTTTTTGTAATTCTTGTGTTCGTTCTTCAACACGATGTTCAAGTTGATCGTGTGATGCTTGAATAATATCAAGCATATGATTAATTTCTACAGAAACAGATGTTAATTCATCTGTGCCGCTTGCGTCGACGCGTTGATTAACTACATTTTTGTCGCTAATTTCAGCTATTTCTTTATCTAAATGTTCTAGACGTTTGATGATTAACACACGCAATAACCACAACATTAAAATCGAGAAGATGACGCCAAGAATAACGAATGATAACAAATAAAAATTAACAGATTGTAAACCGGTTAGATAAATCGCACGCGGTGTGGTCATACGAAACATGCCAATTGGCTTGTTATAAATATCTTTGATGAGGGTAAATCCTTCCAAAAGTTTATTGTCAATTGGCGTGCTATAGTGACCTTTAGGGTCACGAGAAATAATATTAAAATAATTTTTTAATTGTGCAGATTTTTCAATTTCATTTAGTATATAAAATTTGATATCGACTTTGGCTGTTTCAGCAATTTTAGCAACGAGATCATTATCCAAGTTGCGGCCAAAAATACTTGCGCCTATCGGGGGAAGTAACATATCTCCATCGGTTAATGCAGAAGAAGCTATTAACATAATTCCTTGTGAGGTGAGCACATATCCACGCACATCATGGTTAGCATCTTTTTTCTCCATTAGTATGCTTCCCGGATAAATATATTTTTCTAATCCGGGCGGAAAACCAATTTGTTGTTGTTTATTAGTATCAAAGGCAGCAGCAATAACAGGTTTACCTTGTTTATCCCAATAACTAAATAAATTAATATGTGAAGTAACAAATGCAGTCATATTGACGTTATTCGGAATAAATTCTGGTTTTTTGCCTTGCATAAAATCATACATATCGGTCCAGTGAGACCAATCAGCAGTGAAAGTGGAAAGCGCATAATTTACTTGATCAAGCGCTTGATCAATTCGTCCCAAATCTTGATCGGCACGATCATGTTCCAGCGATAAAAAACTTTTTAAGAGGATGACTCTTGATCCGATGTAGGTTAATCCAAGAAATATCAGCCAGGCTACACTAATAGCGATAAGAATTTTATTTCTTAATTTCATAAGCCTTCTCCCTGGCACATTACTTTAACTATATCAGTAATATATAAGATTATACAGATATATGAACATTAATTACCCATCAACTTGTAAGTTTTTTAGCAATTCTCTCATTTTTGCTTTTATCATATCGATCGCAATTCGATTGCCGCCCCCGCGAGGAACAATAATGTCTGCATACCGTTTCGATGGCTCAATAAATTGCAGATACATAGGACGCACAGTATCTTCATATTGCTTTAAAACAGAATCCAATGAACGACCGCGTTCTTTGATATCACGTTTTAAACGACGAATGAGGCAAATATCTAATGCAGTTTCCATATAAATGCGAATGTCCATGAGCTCGCGAACTTTTTGCTCGATAAATAACAAAATACCTTCGATGACAATAATCGCATGTTGTCCAATTGTGCGCGTCTCTTTTTCACGTGTATGCATTGAATGATTATAAATGGGAACCTCGATGCTTTTCCCTTGTTGAAGTGCAATGAGGTGTTGACACAATAATTCATGATCAAAGGAATTGGGGTGATCATAATTAATTTTGGCGCGTTCTTCGAATGGAATATTACTATGATCTTTGTAATAAGAATCTTCCGAAATAACGAGAACTTGATCTGAACCAAGTTCATTGACAATCGTATTGGCGAGCAAACTTTTGCCTGAAGCAGATGCTCCTGAAATGCCAATAATGATGATATTTTTTGTTTTCAAAAATCATTCTCCCCTGAGGTGCGTTTTAGTAAAACATAAATGGCACCACGACTGCCATGCGCTGCTGTTGCTGAGCAAAATGCAAGAACAACATTTAAATGACGCAGCCAATGATTTAACTTATTTTTGAGTATCGGTTTATCGCGATGCAATCCTTTTCCGTGAATAATTAAAACGACCCGACAATTTTCGCGTAAACAAGTTTGTAAAAAATGGCCTACCGCTGCCCGCGCTTTTTCAATTGTTAAGCCATGTAGATCTAAAATTGCGTCAACATTATATTGACCTTTACGTAATTTGCGAAGCGTTTTATGTGAAATGGCGTCGTGTTTATAGCTAATAAATTCATCAGATTTTAGTGTTGGAAGATCATCTGTTTCATCGAATTCAAATTGATTTTCATGATCTTTTGCTATATTTTTTTTGATTGAATGAGCCTGTTTTGTGAGTCTAATTTTCTTTTGCGGAAGGGGTTTCGTGCCTTTAATTGCTTGATAAAAAGCATCGAGATCTACTTGGGAAATCTTTTTTTTTGAAGACATGAATCACGTTTTTTTGATAATAATGACGAAAATATTCTACATGAAATACATACCCAGTGCGTGTAAAATTAGCAAATCCTATCAGGAAAAGTAAGCCCATTTATTTTTTAATATAATAGAATCAATAAGTTATATGGCGGCAACATGGCAAACTCAGATTTACTACATCGATTTATTTTTGAAAACGCGCCTGTTAGGGGTGAATTTATTTATTTAGAAGATAGTTTTCAGAAGATTATTCAGCAGCATTCGTACCCAGAACCAATCAAAAAATTGTTAGGTGAAGCGCTTTCAGTGGCAGGATTATTGAGTGCAATTATTAAATTTCAAGGCCGATTAACCGTTCAATTTCGCGGTCAAGGAAAGCTAAAATTATTGCTCGCACAGTGTGATAATCAATTCCATTTGCGTGGTCTTGCCAAATGGGAAGGTGAGTTAGATTATGCAGAATTAATGGACGCATTTAATGATGGTGTGTTAGTCATTATGCTTGATTCTTCTGTGAGTCAAGCACGTTATCAAGGCATTGTGGCATGGCAAGGTAACTCATTGACTGAGTCAATCGAAGGTTATTTTCAAGATTCAGAACAATTAGCCACAAAGCTATGGCTATCGGTGAATGATCGATCAGCGGCAGGTTTTTTATTGCAAGTTGTCCCATCATCTGAAGGATCAGTTGCCGGAATAGAGCATGATATTATTACACCACACTGGGAAAGAATTAATCGTTTAACTGCATTTTTACAGCCAGATGATATGCATCAATTAGATTATCCAATGTTGTTGCGAAAACTTTATCCCGATGAAGAAATCAGAATATTCGAAGCGGTTCCACTGAAATTTAGTTGCACTTGCACACGTAAAAAAGGTGAAGATGCTATTCGTATTTTAGGTCAAGAAGAAGCAGAAGCTGAATTAGCAGGTAAACAAAGTATCGTGGTCACCTGTGATTTTTGTAATAAAACTTACGTTTTTGACCGCATTGATGTTGCAAAAATATTTGCAAATCATCCTCCTTCTTCTGATCATTTACATTAAAGAGCTGACTATGAATAAGAAAAAAATAGTAAGTATTCTCGTAGTTGTCACGATCGTTATTGCCGGATTTTATCGATATTATCACCACAATATTCTTCCGGATGATAATGGTATTTGGGTGCAAGCGGCAAAAGTGCAAGAAACAACGGTGCAACAAGAGGCTCATGCTATTGGAACATTGGTTGGCCGCAGCATAGAAGTGACACCTGAAATTAGCGGTCATATTAAAGAAGTACTTTTTCAAGATGGTGTTGCAGTTAAACAAGGTGATGTATTATTTCAACTTAACGATACTATTTACAAAGCAAAAGCAGAATCAGCAAAAGCAAAATTTCAATATAGTATTAATAATCACAAGCGCATGGCTTTTCTTGGTAAAAAAGGTGTAGTAGCAAAACAAGCGGTCGATCAAGCAGAAGCAGATTTAAAAGAAAAACAAGCTGATGCGGAAGAAAGTAATGTCATGTTAAGTAATACAAAACTAGTCGCACCATTTGATGGAATGGTTGGTAAAAGTAAAGTTAATCCAGGTGATTATGTGACGATAGGACAAAATTTGGTGACATTAACTGATACAAAACATTTACGCGTTGAATATAATGTTACTGAAAAAATGCTATCAAAATTAAAAATGGGACAAGAAGTTCATATCACCACGACAGCTTATCCTGGAAAAATATTTATTGGTAAGGTTTCATTCATTTCTCCAACCATTAATATCGACAATCGTTCTGTTTCATTATATGCAGATGTATCAAATGCCAATAATCAATTGGCAGCGGGTATGTTTGTTGATGTGATGCAATCACTCGATAATCAAGGAAAAGCATTAACTATTCCTGCGCGTAGTCTTGTGCCAATGCTGGATGGCGAGCAAGTTTATAAAGTAGTGGATGGAAAAGCTTATGCTGTCACTGTTACAGTAGGCGATCGTTCAGAAGAATATGTGCAAATAACGAGAGGTCTTTCTGTTGGTGATGTGGTCATTACAGATGGGCAATTAAAATTGAAAAATGGTGTTCCTGTTAAAGTTAAAGCATAAGAGATTAATAAGTGAATATACCAGCATTTTGTATACGTCGACCCGCTTTTACTATCGTGATTAGTTTGGTATTAACTATCATTGGGTTGATTTCTTTTATGAATCTTCCAGTGCGTTGGATTCCAAAAATCTCACCGCCGGAAATCACTGTTTCAACTTCTTATCCTGGTGCTAGTGCAAAATTAGTCGAAGAAAATATCACAAAATTAATTGAAGAAACATTGTCAGGTGTTAACGGCATTGAATCTATCATGTCAACCAGTCGTCAAGGATCGAGTCAAATTAGTTTGACATTTAAGTTGGGCCAGAATTTAGATGCAGCAGTGGAAGATGTAAGAAGCAGTGTTGAACGTGTGCGTGATGCTTTACCTAAAGATGCTCTTACGCCAACAGTAGTAAAAGCAGATGTCAATAACATGCCAATTTTATATGTCACTTTTTACGATCAACATCGATCTGATCGTGAAATGAGTGATTATATCGATAAATATATTGTGCCATCGTTCCAAACGATTGATGGCGTTGGTAGTGTGTATATGTATGGCAAACGTGTGTCTGCTATGCGTATTTCACTAGATCCTGCGAGAATGGCGGCTGCAAATGTCACGGTTGAAGATGTCACGCAAATCGTACAATCACAAAATGCTTCTATTCCAAGCGGTCAAATTCGTAGTAAAGATGTTTATTATAGCGTCGTAACAGACACAACATTACAAACACCAGAACAATTTAATGATTTAATTATTCGCGATAATCAAAATCAAATTGTGCGGATTAAAGACATTGGTGATACGAAATTAGAGCCAGAAAATTCTGACGAAGCATTTCGTATTAATGGTAAATCAGCGATTGCTTTAGCAATTATTCCGCAATCTAATGCCAATCCTTTAGAGGTTGAAAAAAATATTCAAAAAGTTTTTGCAGAAATGCAACGCAGTTTACCTAAGGGCATGCAAGCTGATATTGCCTATAATCAAGCAGATTATATTCGTGCATCTATACATAGTGTTTATGAATCTTTTATTGAAGCTGTCATATTTGTATGGTTAGTGATTCTTGCTTTTCTTTGTAGTTTTCGCGCAACACTGATACCTGTTATCACGATCCCAGTTTGTTTGATTGCCACATTTTCAATTTTATCTTTATTTGGATTTTCAGTTAATACGATTACATTGATGGCATTTGTTCTTGCTATTGGTTTAGTGGTAGATGATGCCATCGTAATGGTAGAAAATATCAGTCATCATATTGAAAATGGTTTATCAGTACGAGAAGCAGCACTAAAAGGCAGTAAAGAAATTATTTTTCCTATTATTGCAATGACATTAACATTAACCGCAGTGTATGCACCTGTCGCATTTACACCTGGATTATTGGGCGTTCTTTTTCGAGAATTTACTTTTACTTTAGCTGGTGCGGTATTGATATCTGGTATTGTTGCGTTGACATTATCACCCATGATGTGCGCTAAATTTTTATCGCCAGAAAATGGCACATCAAGATATCGAGAATGGCTAACAGATAGGATGATAAAGTTGCAGCAAGCTTATCAAACTATGTTAGTTTTTGTTTTAGAAAAACGAAAATATGTTGCCGTTGGATTGTTAGTGATTGCTGTATTAGGTGGTGCTTTATTTCATTTTATTCCTGCCGAATTGGCGCCTGCAGAAGATATGAATGAGATCGATATCTTTGTTTCTGCGCCAAGAAACGCAAGTTTTCAATATACAGATAATTATGCACATCAATTAGAAAGTATTTATCAATCTATTCCAGATATTGAATCTTATTTATCAGCCGTTGGGATGTATTCACCGTCACATTCATTTCAATTATTAAAAATCAAGCCTAAAAATCAACGTAAATTATCAGTTGCAGACATCATGCAACAAATTACTGAGAAATCCAGCGTGCTTTCTGGTGTGCGGGTTAATATTTCTATTCCACCACCAGCATTAGCAGAATTTGCAGGGAGTGATGAAGGCGATAGCGTAGGTATGGTGATAATGACTACCAATGATTATCGAAAACTTCAACAAGCATCGCAAAGTATCATGTCGCAATTAAAACAATTGCCGCAGTTTGCACACGTTGATAATAAGTTGAAATGGGATAGTGAACAATTTCAATTAAATATCGATCGTAATCGTGCAGCAGATTTAAAAGTATCTGTACCGAATATTACTAATGCGATATCCACATTATTAGCTGGTAAACAAATGGGTAAGACCAATGATGCAAATATCATTTTGCAAATGAATCAATCAGGTTTGTCTGATCCAAATGTTTTCCAGAAATTATATACAAGAAATGTTGATGGCAATATTATTCCATTAGGAAATTTGGTTAATGTACATGAATCATCTGCGCCTGAAGTATTTCATCGTTATGAGCGATTACGTGCTGATACGATATATGTTACATTGGCGCCAAAAGTAAATCTTTCTGATGCAATTAAAAAATTGACGGCCGTTGCACAAACAACTTTGCCGGATGACATGAAATTTACATTTACAGGCGAAGCAAAAAGCTTTCTTGATTCAAACGGTAAAACATTATTTACTTTCATGCTTGCCTTGGTATTTATTTATTTGGTATTAGTTGCTCAATTTGAAAGTTTTATTGATCCGCTGATTATTTTGCTAACGGTGCCGTTTGCTGTTGTTGGTTCTTTAATTGTATTAAAAATATTTGGTGGTACATTAAATATTTACAGTAATATCGGATTAATTACTTTAATCGGATTAATTGCAAAACATGGCATTTTAATTACTGAATTTGCAAACCGATTACGTATGCAAGGTTATTCAATTGAAGAAGCTGTTATCAATGCAGCACTGAGACGTTTACGGCCCATTTTAATGACCACTTCGGCAATGATATTAGGCGCGCTCCCGCTTGCTTTTGCTAGCGGTGCTGGTGCTGAAAGCAGACAACAAGTAGGATTAGTCATTGCAGGCGGGCTATTATTTGGCACGTTCTTCTCGCTAATTATTGTACCAGTTGCCTATACTTATTTTGCTTCATTCCGAAAAATATCAACTTCACCACAACAGGATTTAGAAAATGCAGTTATTTTATGAGATCATTCCCGTTTTTTTATTTTTTATCGCATTTAAATTTTATGATATTTATGTGGCGACAGTTGTTGGAATTGTTACTACGTTAATTCAAGTAATTTTAACGCGGGTTGTTCTTAAAAAATGGGACAATAAACAGCTTATTACGCTGAGTGTATTTTTATTTTTTGGCGGCATGACGCTTTATTTTCATGATCCCATTTTTGTGAAGTGGAAACCAACGATTATTTTCTGGATTTTTTCATTAGTGATTTTATTTACGCAATTTTTTAGTCACAGGCCGCTCATGCAGCGACTAATGGAAAATGCTTTGCAAGATAAAGCGTGTGTGCCTAAGCAAGTGTGGAAGCAAATTAATTTATTATGGGGAATGTTTTTTATATTTTTAGGCGGAATTAATCTTTATATTGCTTATCATTATAGTAATGACACGTGGGTGAACTTTAAATTTTATGGCATCACCTCTGCGTTTTTTATATTAAGCATTGCTCAAGCATTATTTTTGATGCGTTACATGAGCGAAGAAAAACATCAAAAATGATATTACAGAGTGATTAGTACAATGACTTCACAAGATCGTTCTAAAATAATTTACACAAGATTGACCGCTGCATTTTCGCCAATACATTTAGAAGTGATTGATGATAGCGATGAGCATATAGGTCATGCAGGACATCAAGGCGGCGGCAGACATTTTACGATTATCATTTCTGCAGAATGTTTCCGTGAAAAATCACGTATTGAATCGCATAGACAAATCTATTCTGTATTTAGCGATATGATTCCTGATCAAATCCACGCTTTGAGAATCAAGATAATTTAATATATATTTATCAAGATATTATATAAGCAATTAAAATCTTTACTTTTGACTGTATAATTATTATACCGATAGGCTTGATTTAAAAATTCAGTAATAAAGACATGTTAAATTATAAAATTTCGGCTGTAGCCAATGATTTTCCATATTTAATCATCGCTAAACTAAAAGATTTTGAAGTTTATCAAGACTCACTTCAAACAATTAGTATTACGTTTACAACAAAAATTTATTTTGATGATGAAAATGTCGATTATTTTTTTGATTACATTAGCAGATATTTTCCAAAAACAAAAATTGAGCTTGATCATATTCAACATATCGAAAAAACTAGTGCAATTAGTTTAATTCAAAATGAAAATTGTATTAATCATCTCGACGATCAGACATTAATAGATCTTATTCCTTTATCTGAAAAATCAGTACAATTTTGCTTGCAAAATAATTTAATTGCAAAGCGTATTAATAATGTAAATAAAAAACCTCATGAACAAACTTTTTCTGCTTCATGTACTGCTGTCTCCATTATGCAGTATTTATTAGATCATCATAAAATTAGTCAGCAAGAATTTACACGTTGTAAAGAGTTAGAAATTTATTCAAAGATATGGCGGTCACCAGGGGAAAAAGCAGATTTGCGTAAAATAATCGAATTTTGCTATAAAAACGATATTAAGTTGATTGGAATTGATATTAAAGACCGAAGTAGTAAATTTTTATCTGCAGATAAATCGCTGCAAATGAAATATTTATATAAATTCTTTAAGCAAGTATTTGTTAATAACTATGTTGAAATTAATTCAGCTGATTTAGATATTAATTCAGTTAATATTTCATCAAAGACATTATTAATATTTGCTAATCAAACCATGGATACGCATGTTGTTTATGCTTTCAAATCTAAAGAGAATTGCATATCTGTAATTGATTCTGCAAATGAAAATGGCATCACACATTATGCGTCATGGAAAGACTTAATTACAGACAAAAAAGAGTTTACCGGTGTTGGTTTGGGATTAAGTTCATTAAATATGACTAACTAATTTTTCCGCAAACAAATCGTGATATTTTTTTAACTCTTTTGCTGATATAGCAAAGACACCATCACCACCGCGTTCGAACTCTAACCAAGTAAAAGGAACCTCTGGAAAATGTTCACTAAGAGCATGTTCACTGTTACCAACTTCTACAATTAATAGTCCATTTGGGGATAAATAATCGACTGCATCATGTAAAATTCGTAAAACGAAATCTAATCCATGCGTGCCAGCTTCCAGGCCTAATTTGGGCTCATGTTGATACTCATGAGGCAAGGTTGACATTTCTTCTGTGCTCACATAAGGCGGATTACTAACAATAATATCGTAATTATTTTTTGGAATGGCGTTAAATAAATCTGATTCAATAAGCGTGATTTGATCGCTAACATTATGTCTTAAGGTATTAATTTTTGCGACAGCGAGCGCATCAGATGAAATGTCACTGGCATCAATTTTTGCATCAGGGAAATGTGTTGCACAAGCAATTGCTATGCAACCGCTGCCAGTACAGAGATCTAAAATACTATTTATTTGACTAGCATCAATCCAGGGTTCAAATTGTGCTTCGATTAATTCCGCAATGGGAGAGCGAGGAATAAGTACTCGCTCGTCAACATAAAATGATAATCCTGCAAACCAAGCTTCATGTATCAAATAAGGTGCAGGAATGCGGTCTTTAACACGTTTTTCAATTAACCCTGCAATCTGAGTGCGTTCTTCTGAGACTAAAGTCGCATCAAGTACCTGAGGGTTAATATCATGAGGAAGATGTAATGTACGCAAAATAATCGCTGCTGCTTCATCCCATGCATTATCGGTACCGTGACCATAATATAGACCAGCTTTATTAAACTGGCTGGTGGCATAACGTAAATAATCGCGAATTGTTTGAAGCTCGGTATGAGTTGTCATCGTAGTATCAATATGAATTAATAAAGATTGTATGTTACCAAGGTAGATGCTTACTGAAAACAAGATTATAATAAAGCCTAAAAATTTATCGGAATGACCATGATGCAATCGATCGGTTCACTAATTATCGATATTGCAGGGACAAAACTTAGTCCCGAAGATACTGATATTTTATCTCATCCGTTAGTCGGCGGTGTTATTTTTTTTTCGCGCAACTATGAATCAAGAGCGCAATTACAAGAATTAACACGGCAGATTCGGTTAACTAGCAAGCAACCGTTATTGATAATGATTGATCAAGAAGGCGGGCGAGTTCAGCGTTGTATCAAGGAGTTTACCCGTCTTCCGGCGATGGCTGTATTTGGAAAACTATATGACCAATCGCCTGAAAATGCTTGTCAGAAAGCGCGCGAATGCGGCTGGTTGATGGCGGCAGAACTTCTGACCGTTGGAATTGATTTGAGCCTTGCTCCAGTTCTAGATCTTAATAAAAATCTTAGTCACGTAATAGGTGATCGTGCATTTCATTCTATGCCAGAAATTGTCTCGCAACTAACTCAACATTTTATTGCTGGCATGAAAGATGCTGGTATGGCGGCTGTTGGGAAACATTTTCCTGGACATGGATCGGTATCAGTTGATTCTCATGTTGCTATTCCAAACGATACACGAAAAATGAATGAAATTGAGCAAGAAGATTTATTACCATTTGTTGCATTAATTCGTTCTGGTATTAAGGCTATTATGGCTGCACATATTGTTTTTTCTGCGGTGGATGAATTGCCAGTGAGTTATTCACGATGTTGGCTGCAAGAAATATTACGCAACAAGCTTGGATTTAGTGGTGCAATATTTTCCGATGATTTAAATATGGAAGGGGCAAATGTTTCATCTAGCTATGCTCATCGTGTTGCTGAGGCACGTGCAGCAGGATGTGATTTTGCATTATTATGTAACAATCGACAAGGTGTCATTGAAGTATTAGATCAGCTAAAATCTAATGAACATCAAATTAATTTTGAGAAATGGAGCGTACTGCAAGGAAATTTTTCGCGCATTGATCAACCATTGTCACATATTGTGCGTTGGCAAGAAGCGCGGAATTTTTTACTGTCGGTCTCGTGAAAGGTTCTTGCAGCAAGCTGCGAGGAATAAATTTAAACTTCATTAAAAGCGATAAAAATCATGGAAATCAAAGATAAAATTCATTCAATTTTAGAAGATGCTGAATGTCTTTATAGTTTCGAAGAAGTAAACGAAGCATTAGATAAGATGTCACTTGAGATAACACATGAGCTAAAAGACAGTAATCCATTATTTTTATGTGTGATGACGGGCGCATTGATTACGACAGGCCATTTGTTAACGCGGCTACATTTTCCTCTTGAGCTTGATTATATACATGCCACACGCTATCGCGGCGCAACCCGCGGCGGTGATTTGCATTGGCTAGTGGAGCCGCGCAAAAGCTTGCATGATAGAACGGTCGTCATTGTTGATGATATTATGGATGGTGGTTTAACACTTTCTGCTGTCATTGATTATTGCAAACAAGCAAAAGCAAAAGCGGTGTATACTGCAGTTCTTGTTAGTAAAAATCGTAAACGCGAACCAGGCGTTAATTTTGAGCCAGATTTTGTAGGTGTGACAACAGAAGATAAATATTTATTTGGATTTGGTTTGGACTATGAAGAATATTTGCGTAATGCACCAGGAATTTATGCAGTCAATATTAAGGAATGATGCCTAAATAGTATTTATTAAGGAGGAAGAAATATGTCCCAATATAATATTTTGCAAGCCATTTATATGTCATTTTATTCGAAAAAATTATATCGAGATGTGGCAATGAATTGGGGTGGAAAAGCTGTATTTTATTTATTTGTTGTGTTGATGTTATCGTGGATAATGGCTACTTTTAATGTACAACGAATCATCAATCGCGGTTATGAAACAAAATCAGACATATTTATTTCGCAAGTGCCTGTTGTTACCATTAAAGATGGAAAAATTTCCACTCCTGAGCGTCGTCCATATGTGATTACAGATCCAGATGGAAAAGAAACGATTGCCATTATTGATACAACAGGAAAATATACTGACATTAACAAGACAAATACATCGCTTTTAATAACAGAAACAGAAGTTATCACAAAACCCAAAAAAAATGAGATTAAAATTTATCAAATTCCATCACAATTCAATCAAACAATCGACCCGAAAGTCATTAATGGATATATTAAAAATTACATTGGGTTTGCATGGATATTTTTATACATCATTTTTGTCCTCGCTTCTTTTGTTTATCGCCTTATTCAAGCGATTTTCTATAGTATTATCGGGAAAATAGTTAGCTTAATTTTTGGGTCGGCTGTTACATTTGGTCAAATTACACAAATCACTATGATGGCGCTGACGCCGCCAATTATTGTTGCAACATTAATCGATATTTTTAAACTTGAGTATGCGCATATCAATTTGCTTTGTTTTGTGCTGGCAATGGTGTATATGTGTTTTGGCATATTAGCGAATAAAAATCCTAATAAAACTTCATAAAAAAATTGCAAAATAATGATGGTCTCAATATATTTGGCCTTCGATTATTAGTAAGGAAAGAAAATGTTTGCATTCATGTGGTCACTTATCATTATTTTTGCGCTTGTTTATTTTTCATATCATCGTGTTTCATTGCTCACTTGGACTGTTGGGATGTTGGTTGTGTTGGGTGTAGCAACAAAATTTAATGGCTTTACCGCGGCTATTGTTGTGTCATGGCTAATTTATTTATTGATTGCCATCCCTTTCGGTATTGCAAAATGGCGTCGCAATTACATCAGTAAGCCAATTTTTAGTGTTTATAAAAAAATTATGCCAACCATGTCACGTACCGAACGTGAAGCTATATCGGCAGGAACAGTCACATGGGAAGGAGATTTATTTAGAGGTAATCCTGATTGGAATAAGTTGCTTTCATTAAAAACGGCAACTTTATCAGCCGAAGAACAAGCTTTTATAGATGGGCCTGTTGAGGCACTTTGCGGCATGGTAGATGATTGGGATGTGTCATATAATCACATCGATTTATTGCCAGAAGTTTGGGAGTTTATTAAAAAAGAAGGCTTTTTCTCATTAATTATTCCAAAGCAATATGGTGGAAAAGAATTTTCTGCTTATGCTCAATCACAAATTATTTTAAAGCTCAGTGGACGCAGTATCACATTATCCACCACAGTGGCCGTTCCAAATTCTCTTGGTCCTGCTGAATTGTTGCTTCACTATGGTACAGAAGAGCAAAAAAATTATTATCTTCCTCGTCTTGCTAAAGGCGAAGAAATTCCTTGCTTTGCATTAACATCACCCGAAGCTGGCTCTGATGCAGGATCCATGACTGATCACGGTGTTGTGTGCTGGGGCGAATATGAAGGTAAAAAAACACTTGGTATGCGTCTTAATTGGAGCAAACGATATATCACGCTTGCACCCATTGCTACGGTGATTGGGCTCGCATTCAAGCTGTATGATCCAGATCATTTAATTGGCGACAAAACTAATATTGGTATTACTTGCGCATTAATTCCACGTCATTTACCTGGAATAACCATTGGGCGCAGACATTTCCCGCTAGGCGCACCATTTCAAAATGGTCCAATTGAAGGCAAAGATGTATTTATTCCTGTTGATTGGATAATTGGCGGCGTGGCACAAGCTGGAAATGGCTGGCGAATGTTGATGGAATGTCTTGCTTCTGGTCGAGCCATTACTTTACCGAGCAGTGCGGTGGGCGGAGCTAAAGTTTTATCTTATATTATTGGTGCCTATGCGCGTGTACGAAGACAATTTAATTTACCCATCGGTCGTTTTGAAGGAATTGAAGAACCACTCGGACGAATAGGTGCGTACACGTATATCATGGATGCAGCGCGTACGTTTGCATCAAGCAGTGTTAACTATGGCGAAAAACCTTCCGTTGCCTCAGCGATTGTGAAATATCATGTCACAGAAATGGGTAAGACACTGGCTTGCGATGGCATGGATATCATGGGCGGTAAAGCGATTTGTCTTGGGCCTCATAATGTCTTAGCAAAAGGATATATTTCATCGCCAATTGCCATTACGGTGGAAGGTGCAAATATTTTGACGCGAAATTTAATCATTTTTGGTCAAGGCGTGATCCGTTGCCATCCTTTTGTGTTAGCAGAAATGGAAGCAGCAAATATATCTGATGAATCAAAAGCATTGATTGCATTTGATAACGCCCTAATGAAACATATTGCTTTTGCCATTAGTAATGTCGTGCGAAGCGTCACATTAGCTTTAACAGGAAGTCGTTTTGTAAAAGCGCCGTCAGGTAAATTAAAGCGTTATTTCCAACATGCCACACGATTTTCATCTGCTCTTGCCATGTTTGCTGATGTGTCAATGTTAACGCTTGGCAGCAATCTCAAACGTAAAGAAGGTATTTCTGCAAGATTAGGCGATATTCTTAGCTATCTCTATTTATTATCATCGGTATTAAAACATTATCATGTACAAGGAAAAAATACGGATGATCTTCCCATCGTGCGTTACGCAAGTGAATATTGTTTATATCAAATTCAAGTACGTTTTGATGAGCTTATCAAAAACTTTCCTAACCGATGGGTTGCTGGTATTTTAAAAATGTTAGTATTCCCTTTAGGCCAACGGTTCCATCGGCCGAATGATGCATTAAGTCATAAAATCGCACAGTTAATCATGGCCCCAACAGAATCACGTTTGCGATTAGCTAAAGGAGCATTTTTGTCACCGGCTAAAGAAAATTTGGTAGCTGATTATCAAGATGCATTGATTAAAACAATAGAATCAGAGCCAATTGAAAAAATGATACGTGAAGCGGCTCATGAAGATAAGATTTTTGGCTATACATTTATCGATCAAATTAAAGATGCTTTAAATAAAAAAATCATTACGGTTGAGCAATTTGATATCGTCATGCGAGCGATTGAAGCACGCAAAAAAGTGATTGCAGTTGATGATTTTCTGACGGAAGATCTAGCTAAGGTATTTGTAAAAGAATCGACTTATGACTTTAAGGAATCATCTAAAACCGGCTCAGAATAGCGAAAACCGAACATTATTTTTAATGTTATTGGTGCTTACGTTCTTTTATATGCTCATCGAGGTAAGTTTTTTTATTCAAAGTAACAATGCTTACCTCTTTGATTTTTCGTTTGTTTCAGAAAAAATTCGTATTCCTTATATCATTTTCCCTGACATACTACGTTTTATTTTTACTCAGATTTCTCTCCATTTATTTTATTGTTTATTTATCTGGATGATTTCTATCTTATTATCAAGTTTGTTATCGATATTTGCTGAACGAAAATTTTCATTAAGTATAGCAACATGGTTTCTTGGTATTTTGACAGCTTTATTTGCGAATCAGTATTATTTCCCACATTCTAAATTTGCAGATTTAACCCGAGTCATTATTCCTGATTTATTTATTTATCCTATTTATTTATTTTTTTTTATGATATGTGTCGGCGTATTGGCACTGACAATCATTGCATTACTCAAGAAAATTTTTAATCATCAATATTCTTATTCGATTAGTATTTTGCTGCTGATGTTTTTTGTTGCTGTTATTATTAAGCCAAATCCGCTGCCCATTCATGATGGCGCAACAGTTGTAAAACCAAATATTATTATCATCGGAGTTGATTCATTGCGGCCTGATTTTTTAGGCTATTTTAACGAAGATAGAAAAACACCTTTTCTTGATTCATTACTCAATCAATCGCTGGTTTTTACCGAATCTGTTACGCCTTTAGCAAGAACATTTCCTTCGTGGACGAGTATTTTATCTGGAGAATATCCCAAAAATATTGGTATTCGGTCTAATTTGGCTAAACAAGATCATGTGCAATTTGAAAATTCATTGCCGGCCGTGTTGCAGAAGAATGGTTACGAAACAATTTATGCCACAGATGAAACAAGATTTAGTAATATTGATCATCGTTATGCTTTTAATCAGTTAATTACACCGCCTGTTGGATTAAATGATTTTTTACTTGGAACATTTAACGACTTTCCTTTATCTAATCTTCTTATTAATACAAAGATAGGTCAGTGGTTATTTCCTTATAGTTATGCTAATCGTCCAGTTTATTTTACTTATCAACCTAATAGTTTTTTAGAATTGATGCGGCCAGCATTAAATACTAATCGTACACAACCACTATTTTTAGCCGTTCATTTTTGTTTACCACATCATCCATATATATGGGCTGATTATCGCGGTGATACAGGAAATGTGCTGGCGAAATATGCAGCAAGTATTAGCAAGGTAGATGAGCAAATTAAACAATTTTTTTCACTCTTAACCCAAACAAAATTACTGGATCATGCGATTGTGATTGTTCTATCAGATCATGGTGAAGCACTTGAATTGCCGGGCGATCGTATAACAGAAAAAGAATTTTTTAGTAATAAACACACGAAAAAATTACCTAAATTTTATCCGCCAAGTTTAGATAAAGAAGAAATAAATCAATCTGCTGGTCACGGTACTGATGTATTAGGCTTGACGCAATATCACACGTTGCTTGCGTTTAAATTATATGGATTAGGGAATTATCAGGTTGGTGCTAGGTCAGGTGTTGTGTCGCTATTAGATATTAAACCGACGATTTTTGATTTACTTAACCTTTCTCCAAAAAAATCTCTGAAGATAGATGGTCGATCACTAGCGGCATTGATAAATGGCCAGCAACAAACTATTCCACAGCAACATGTATTTTTAGAAAGCGATTTTTCGCCTGAAGCAATTCACACCGTTTTTCCTGATACACGTAAAGTAGTACTTGAAGGTATTGAATTATTTGAAGCAGATCGTAAAACCGCACGTTTAACAGTGAAAGACTCAATGACTGAAATGATTATCCGCAGTAAACAATATGCGGATATTTATGGCGAATGGATGTTAGCTTTTTATCCGCAAAATAATCGTTATCGTATGCCAATTTTAGTGAATTTAGTAACAGGTGAGTGGACAAATGATTTAACTTCTTCTTTTGCAAAACATTCACCAGCTTTGCAAATGCAGAAAAAATTAAAAGAGTTTTATGGGGCGGAATTAGAATAAAATTCTTCAACCCTCCTTTACGTTAGGGGGTAACAGCTCAGGCGTGGCATTAATTTAAGAATTTTTTGCAAACCTTCATTAGTGTCACCCCGCAAAATTTTTGTCAACTGAATTGA
>CAZKUQ010000014.1:0-23916 GCA_964555965.1 uncultured Coxiellaceae bacterium | reverse complement strand
CCGCTTTCGCGGGAATGACACAATTCTTATGACACAGTTTATTGAACATTCTCGAAAAATCGGCCTTTTAATCAATTAAGATTTTTTAACATCTAAGAGCTGAACTTTAAAGATAAGTGTTTCATTTGGCCCGATAGAAGGCGGCGCACCTTGTTCACCGTAACCCAAATTAGCTGGAATATATAATTCCCAAGTTGACCCAACTGGCATTAATTGCAATGCTTCTACCCAGCCAGGAATCACCTGACCTACCATAAAAATCGCTGGTTCACCGCGTTTGTATGAGCTGTCAAATTCTGTACCATCGATTAATGTACCCGCATAATGCACTGTTACCCTATCCGTTAATGTTGGTTTTTGCCCTTTACCTTGCACAATCACTTTATATTGCAAGCCATCCGATAAAGTAATCACACCTGTTTTTTTCTTATTCGCTGCTAAAAAAACTTCGCCTTGCATTTTATTTTTCACCTCTGGTGTTTGAGTTTGTATCGTTGTTGTTGAGGCGGATGAGTTTTCTGCTGCGTAAATACCACCAGAAAAAAGCATCAGTGCCGCTAAAAAAATTGATATTCGTTTCATCATCGCTTCCCTTTTAGGATAATTGAATCCCACAGTGTAATAGGAAATATGGAAACGTCAATGAGCCATGCTATAATTACCCATCCGTGACGTTTGAATAAATAATAACCATGTCTACACATACAATTCTCATTTCATTTTTAATCATTGCATCCATACACTTTTTAGCAGTCGCCACACCTGGGCCAGATTTTGCGATCATTGTGAAAACTGCTTTATCACAATCAAGAAAAGCGGCTGTCATCACAGCATTTGGCATCGCTTGTGGGATTATCGTGCATGTTAGTTACTGTATTTTTGGATTAGCCATTGTCATTGCGCATTCGGTATATCTTTTCAGTTTGATAAAATACCTTGGTGCTACTTATATGATTTATGTTGGCATTCAATGTTTATTAGCAAAAGCTTCTCATCTTACTAACGCTACTATTTCACATCACAAGTCTCATTTATGGAAAGCATTTCGAAGCGGTTTTATTTGCAATGTACTCAATCCAAAAGCCACTTTATTTTTTTTAGGATTATTCACTTTAGTCATTAATCCTAATACACCCATTTGGCTGCAAATGTTATATGGTTTAGAAATGTTTATCGTGACTTTTTTATGGTTTGCCACGTTGTCAATCATTATCACACATAAACGCGTCAAAGCTAAAATGAGCCGAATTCAGTTTTATTTAACAAAACTAATGGGGATTTTATTAATTCTTTTTGGATTTGAAATTGCGTTGTTGCAATCAAGTTAGCGTGGATCTATAAGGACGAAATGGATCGGTTTATCCACTCTGGAAATATTTTTTTAATCCTTTCAAGGGAAACAATGTATCAGCAACATTAATAAAATCATTCATTTATTGTTAGTGATTTTAATATTAATTCAATGGTTGTTTCCAGCTCCCCCCTTACAGTAGAATGTGCGCGCATAACAATAACTAAAACGAGGTCATTCACATGCCAGGTCCAGTTATACAATCAAACCATCAACAAGACAATCAAGTGGCGCCAAAAAGAAGTTATCCATGGTACTACATGCCGGTTTCTGCCTCTTTTGGCGGCAGCACAGGAGCTTACATCAACTTTATATTTGAAGGATTAAAGAAGAAAGCACAAAGCGGTCAGATATATTCATTTCATCCACGCGAATTATACCGTGGCTCAGTTGCATTTTCCGGCAGCGTCACACTCGCGACCGTCGTCCAAATGTCATTTAACGCATTTTTTAAATCCATTCCAGGTTATGATCAAACTTCTGTTGCCTGGAATACAGGTTCTGCAATTGCAAGTGGCACATTAGGTGCACTTGTTGGCTCAACACCCGTTGAAAATATTATTCTCACACAACAATTAAACCAAGTAGGTCCTTACAAAGCAGTTAAATTAATGTTAAAGCAAAGCATTACTCGTCCATGGGTAGGCTACCCAGAACTTGCGATGCGTGAAGCAGGTTTTGCACTTACCATGCTTTATGGTGCAGATGCAGCACGCCAATATGTTGTTAAAATAACCGGCAATGAGAAGCAAGGATTTGCTGCTGAAATCGTTTTTTCATTGGTCGGCGCCGGCTTTACCCATCCGTTCGATCGCGTTGCTACCTACAAACAAAAACACAATGGCACACTCAGCACCCGGCAGGCATGGAGCGAAGTGTTTGCGAACGAAGGGTTACATGGGTTTTTCAAAGGTTATCAACACCGTGCGTTTTTATTCACGGGTTGCGCAATCACCATTCCAAAATTAACCAACATTGCGCGTGACTATCTTGAAACTGGCAAGACACCAAAATTACCATCGAGCCTTGGCTTTTTCGGTAAAGCAAAACAAAAACCGATCATTGAAGAAGTGGTTGACGAGAAAAAAGATAATTACAACCGCGATCCAAGTCATTGCATTGCCAAGAAATAGAAATAAGTAAATAAATCACACGCTCTGTGAGCGTGTGATTGTATTATTAGTTTAATTTAGCAGCGTAATTCTTTTCCATTCCCGTCGGTGCAATCACCAGTAAGCCTTTCTCTGTTTTAATTTCGACTTTTTTCTGCGATTGTAAATACGCAACATATGCGTTTACACAGGTTCTCGTTAATACAAATTGGGTTAGATTATCCGCGATTGATAAACGTTGAATAGCAATCTGTGTTAATTGATCAAGCGAAATCGAGGCTTGCTCCTCAATAACTTGCAGCAGCCAATCGGATGTTTTATTCAATATAGCCTTATGATTTTTTGCAGAAGTTGTCAAATCAACGCAAAGACCACCATGATAAAACACAGCCGCATCAACCTTGAGACTCGCAATTTTATCAAAACTTTTTTGCGATTCTTCGATATCGGTATAAAAAAGAATACCGTGCTTCGCCAATGTTTCATCGCCAAACATCGCATCGCCTAAATACACCACATTATCTTCTGTCACCACCCCTATCATGCCAGGACAATGTCCAGGCAATGTAATCATTTTGAATGTATGCCCCTCAATCGTGATGTCTTGGTCTTTGTAAGGATGAATGGTATTCGTGACAACCGATGGTTTCGCTTCAAGAAATTTATTGCGTAATTCCTTGAAAGGCCTTGCTGCACCGCAAAAAAAGCGTGGCTCATTCACAGGTTCTTCAATATAAAATTGTTCGTGCTTGGCTGCAAATATTTTTATTGCGGGGTATTTTTTCTGAAAATAGGCATTGCCGCCACAATGATCTGCATGGCTATGCGTGTTGATAATCGCACTAAGCTGATAGCCTGCGCCCGCAAGTGCTGTATCAATTGATTTTGCACCATCATCATCGATCCCAGAATCAATGATGATGGCCTTATTACCCACAGCATAAATGCCGACGGATAGGCGTCCGCTTAAGTAATGGCTATTTCCTTTAAGATGAATCAAATTTAATTTTGGCATGCTTTAATCCCTGTTAATGATTTACACCAATCGTAATTGATTGCATAAGCCTTTTTAAAAGCTTCCTCAAATTCGGTTTGGCGATCTTCTGGCACCAGCTTTTCAACCAGCTTGCTGGTCATTTCAACGTGATAAACTTCTGCCGGATCTTCGCCGCCAACGTGAGTGTAAAAATACGATAATTTATTTTTTTCGACTGGATAGTTTTTCGCGAGCGAATCCCAAAGCGCGCTAATCATGCGATTCGCGTGCGTTTCAAAGGCAACCATTTGTGCAACACGCAAAACTGGATCCAGATTCGATAACCCATCATGCAAACGTTTTAAATAATCGCGCGTCACATCAGAATACTCTGGTTTGATTTCGTCGTTGAAAATCGCCTTTAAATCTTTTTTCAATAAATTCGCATGGAATCGTCGGGTTTCCAAAATGCGCGGCAACCCTTTTAAACCACTTGCCAACATCAAATAAAACCCACCCATTTCATCCCAGCATAAAAAATTACCGACAACAGAGGTAAGCTCCACATGTTCTGGCACATCTTTATTATGTTCGATGGAATCAAAAATTAATTTATGTTGGCTTGCTGATTGTAAATAAGGAAATGCCTGCGACAGCGCTAAAAAATTTGCAAGAATACGGGAAAAATCTGCATTGTCTGGAATTTCATAAAAGGGATGCACAGGGTAGTCTCGATCAATGATCGCTTCTAAGTGTTCCATCTTGTTCTCCTTTCGTTTGTATTATTTTTTTGTGTGTTTTCAGTAAGACCGTGCAAAGGCTACTTGATAAAAAAAATTGCAATTCTAACATTTAAATTTGTTCAAAATATTATTGCACTCGTTTACTTGATAGATATTATTTGAATTTGCATAGTTAACTAATTTTGCAATAACAGTTTTATTCACCTTATCAATTGCATCTGAAAAATTATTTTCATTGGAAGATTTCTTTAGATCGCGATTGATATCATTATCAATACAAGAACGAGCGGTGTCTAAATCACTAAATCCCATTGCTTCATACACATTTTTTTGCAGAGTTTTACCATCTACACTTGCCAATAATGAATATAATATTATTTTTTTCTGTAAAAGTGATTTTGTGTTATCTCGCAACAAATTGAGATAAATATCTGCTCGTCTTTGACCACGAGTTGCATCAAATAGTTTCGCAAAAAAACTTAGATGTGCTGTACCATTTTTTTGATATTGTTGAATGCCATTAATAGCGCGGTTAATGATACTAATCGAAAAATTATCCTGACATTGTGTGATGCCACATTTTTCAGCCGCTAAAAACAAGTGGTCTGCATTAGAAACCCTGAGTAGATCTCGTTTATTTTCAACTTCAATGACAGTAAAACCCTTCTTCTTAGCAATCTCGCAATCATATTTATCAGCATTAACTAAAAGAATTTGGGGAGATTTTTCTGTTTCTTTTTCTAGTGTCGAAATTAAATTCGCATTAAATATGACATCTTTTTCAGAAATATACTTGGCGATATCACCTTTCAAAATACGAGTAATGTATTGAGTATCGGTGTAAACAGTAACAATTTTTACTTCAATACCTCTTTTCTTTAGCTCAGATAAAACATGCAGCGTCTCCACAGGAAAAGCAAATTTTTGCCAAGCAAATCCTGTGTCGAGATAATCTGATAAAACACCGTCCCAATAAAAATAAATAGTTTTGATATGTTGATTATTATCAGATAAAGATTTATGCAGCATGACAGCAACGTCCTCTTAATTAGAAACTGTATTCAATTTTAATCATTGCTAATTGTCAATACATGAATCTATATTTTATTTTTGAAAAATACGTTGATTATTGATAGAGCGCAATATCTGATCAAAAATATTTCTATTTTCATTTATTATTTAATTTTATTTTATTCGATAAGTTTTGCTGTTCACTTGCTGCTTTTAATAAGTCATTAAAAATATTTTCTGTTCTACTTTTAAAAAATCCGCCAGATAACATTCCTTTCTTGCAATTTTTATTTTCTTGTACCGCATTTTGGATTGCCAACACCACATCATTACTGGTTAACTCTAACTTGGTAAGATTGCTTCGCACTGCCGTTAATGCATTCTTTTTTTCTTCCCATAACAATTTATTTGTTGAGTTTGGGCTGGTAATAGCCATGCTTTCTAAATATTCAACATGTGAATTTAAAGTTGTAATAATCGAATCAATCTTCTCTTTAAAATTTTCTGTTGATGGAATATTAATAGCAGATGGAAATGTTGCATTGATGACTGGTTTTAAATTATTTTCATAATGCATGATAGGCGAATGTTGTTTTGGGTCAGTTATCACGATTGATGGGTTATCAATCTTTTTATTTTTTTCAATAGAATTGGCGTTCGATTTTGTTTTTTGAAGAGAAGCTCGCGCATTGTTATTTTTACTATCTTTAGTATTTTCCATTTCTGTATTAATAGACCAATTGCTTTCCCAAATTTCATCATCAGGATTTTTTCTTTTTGCGTGTTGATTTTGCGTAGATTTTTTATCAAGCGTCCGCGAGTGACTGGATTTGTTGTCCTTATTATCGAGATTGTTTTTATGCTTTTCCTCTCTCTTAAACAATGGATCATCTTTGTAACTTGCAATTGTTTTTCCGTCTGGTGTTAATGGATCTTTATTTTCAATTAGTTTTGCAGCATATATCATTAACCAAGTAGCAGAATTTTTACATTTCACATCATTACTATAGTTACCAAGTTTATGAATAGCTAATAATTGTTTATCTTGTTTATCTTGTTTATCTTGTTTATCTTGTTTTTCAGATATATTTTTATATTTGTCTAAAAACTTTTTTAATGTTTTCTGTAATTTTGAAAATTCCTTTCCAGGAAGTTGATGATCTGCTGTATCATAAAGAGCAAAATTATCTGCGCAATAAAGTTCAAAAAATAATTTTCCATCAGAGACTTTAATATTTAATAAAAGATTATTTCTAACTTGATTCGAACCTAACATAGCCCTGTTATATCCTTTATATTCGATCGGAAATAACACATTTAAAGAAGTTTTCTCTGTTTTCGAATTACTGATCGCTGCATCTATCAAGGATACAAGATTTGTTATTTCAAATAGGTCATCTAAATCATCTCTTTTAACACTGTTATTGATACCATCAATTGTTAACAACCGCATAGCATAAAGATGAATATTAGTTGTATCTGTTTTTTGACCATGTACATCTTGTGTTCGCTGAAATGAAAGGAATGTAGAATGAACCGGTTCGATACGTTGAATTTGTTTTTTATTAAGTAAATTATTCAGAGCGACATCTAACAAACTTGGCATAGTAGTACTTCCTCGTATATTTTATGTTTTTTTAATTGTGTACGAGCAAAATAATACATTTTTTGAACAAATTCAAGGAAAAATACAGGATCTATCCATGCTTTGTTGGCGGTGGATCAGTTTGATCGCCTTCTATCCCTAACTGATGAAGCGTTTTTAAAATTTCATCAAGATAATCTTTGTTATTAGAATCAATAGATAGCATGTTTTCTTCTTCTGCCACTTCTTTTTCTCTTTCATCATATGCCCAGCTTCGAAGCACGTCGATTTTATCTTGGCGCGATAATGTATTATCTTTCAATACATCGGCCGGGCGACGATAAATACTAGAAGGATCCAATTTTGCCTTTTCGATATTTGTCATACATACCTCTCTTCTAATCATAACACCAAATAACCTTCTTTATGGATAAGAAACATGATTAAATAATGAGAAGTTAATGAATAATTTAGTTATTTTATATTAAAATATGAAATGCTAATCAGGGAGGATCCATCATGACGGAATTATTTCATCATTTTACAAAACTATCTGCAAAAATAGTTGGATCGGCGGGCGCTTTTATTTTCTCAATTATTGTTATTTTAGTCTGGGTTATTACTGGCCCTATTTTTCATTTTTCAAATACTTGGCAACTCATTATTAGCACTATCACTAATATTGTTGCATTTGTCGTTGTATTTTTAATTCAAAATACACAAAACCGCGACACTGAAAGTATTAATATCAAATTAGATGAATTAATTAGAGTTCATAAAATGGCTCATCAATCAATTATCGATTTAGATAAACTTTCTGATGAGCAAATTAATGCATTGGAAAAACATTATATTGAATTAAGCAAACATAAAAAATAATTTTTAAAATAATAATGACATTCCAAACGCGTATGTATTCTCTACAGTAGATTCACCATCAGCCTGTTGAATATTTTTAAATGAGCCATAATCTTGCTGATGTTCATATTCAAAAAACGCATTCATCCCTGGCATTAATCGGTAATAAGGTCGTAAGATAAAGCGAGTTTGATTCAAACCGCTGCCAATATCAGCCTGCTGAACGGTTTTTGATGCTAAAATTCCGCGTACACCAAGCCTAACAAAAAAATTATTTGTCAATTGCGTATCACGTGACAGTTCAATATCTAACTTTGCACTACCACTGTCATAATAACCTCTCACATCAGTATCAATAAAATAAGGCATTAATCCTTCAATACCAATACCAGGCTGCCAATAAGGCGAGCCTGATGGCCGATAAAAATAATTAACGCCACCTTTGATTGCCCAAAATTGATCGATCAAACGCCAATAAAAAATATCTATATCTGCATTTTCAACCGTGCCTTTATTTATTTCGGCATCATTAATGAATAATTCTAATTTGTTGTAATCAGTGCCATACAATCCTTTGTAAGTTAGCATTTGTATATTATGAAATGGATCTGCACCTACTTCGAGCATGGTTGAAAAAAATAATCCGCTCGCATGTGCCATCGGATGTTTTACTAATTTTGTATCAATTGGTCTTACTGCATCAACTCTAACAATCGGACGATTATGATAAGCAGTATTTTGCATTATTTTTTGTGGATGAATTTTATTTTCGGTAATTTCAATCAACGTGGAATATTGAAAAACACGCGACATGCCAGCCATCATGTGATAAAGCAAATGGCAGTGAAAAAGCCATTGACCACTTGCATCAGTATCGATATCTGCTGTCACTATGCCACCTGGTGGCACATCAATTGTATGCAGTAATGGATCATACGCACCATGTCCATTACGCAAAATAAACCAATGTCCATGTATATGCATTGGATGATGCATCATGGAATTATTAGTAAAAATAATTCGATATCGTTTAGCAGGTTCTAAAATAATGGGTTTAGCTTTGTATTCAGGAATACCATTGATAAACCAAATAAATTTATCCATAAAACCATTCAAATCCATGCGAATGATTTCTTGAATTGGTTTATTTGGATCATTTGTTTTAATTGCGCCAGTCAGGTTTTGATATTTAGTGCCCATTGTTTTAGGCTGATTATTCTCCATCGTCATTGTCATATGATTCATCGAATGAGACATCTGTTGATTCGAATTGTCTTCATGATTCATCTGCATGCCAGACATCATTTCTCTGGTGACCGGCAACGGCTCAGGGAATCGTGTGACGCGTTGATAATCAACTGATTGTTGTGTTTGAGTAATTAGAGCGCCCACCGCTGCTCCAACGGTATCCGTTGATTCTGCATAAATAATATAGGGTTTATTTTCTGTTATTTTTACTAACACATCGTATGTTTCACCTGGTGCAATTTTAAAATCATTGATGATATAAGGTTTCACATCATTACCTTGTACATGCACCATTTGTAATTGTGTATTTGGTATTTTGACATGAAAAATAGTATTTGCTGCCGCACCAATAAAGCGCAAACGTACCACATCTCCAACGTTTACTTTTCCATTCCAAGGTTGGGATGTGGGTTGACCATTTAATAAAAAAGCGTCATAGGCAATATCATTAATGTCATAAATGCCCATACGCATTTGCTGCATCATTTTATAATCGTCTATTAATAGAGATCGCTCACGTGCTGAGCTTTTACGATAATCATGAATAAATTTTGCGAGCGATGGCTGCAAAGGAAAATTTGGCGAATAATAATCGCCATCTTTTTTCAAGTTTGCGAAAATCTGATCTGGGTGAGTATTACTCCAATCAGATAAAACCACGACAAAATCTTTTGTGTATCGATAACTTGGTGCTGATGGCGGATCAATGATAAAAGCGCCATATAATCCTTGCTGTTCTTGTAAACCAGCATGTGCATGATACCAATAAGTACCTGATTGAAGTATTTTAAACTGATATTGAAAGCTGCTGCCAGGTTGAATACCTTGTTGAGAAACACCTAATACACCATCCATTTGCCAAGGTACTAACATACCATGCCAATGAATTGCCGTTTCTTTATCAAGCTGATTAAAGACGTTGATAGTCACTTGATCACCTTGCTTAAAATGCAATGTTGGCGCTGGAATAGTATTATTAACAGCAATTGCTTTTGCCGATTTACCCGTAAAATTAACTGTCTTGTATCCTACAGTTAGATTATATGTCCGATTTTCTGCATGGATTGTTGAGATAAAAATAATATTTAACAAAATAAACAAAAAAAAATTCTTCACTGACATTAAACTCCTTAAACTTGATTTTGAGTATTTTTATAAAACGCTCGACAATGATATCATCTCGAGATCCTTCGCTACGCTCAGGATGACAACGTATTTCTTTATTCAACATAAAACAGAAATGTTGTCATCCTGAGAGCGTTTTTTGCTCGAAGGATCTCTACATGCAGCACAGAAAATCCTACGCGCAGAATGACATACTCATGAACATAATTGAAATATCCGTTATTTTTTCGGATAAATTTTAACAGATAAAATCTGCGTACCTTTCATTTCTTCAACGATCGCAACAAAATCATCGAACTCAATACCCTCACCTACTTTTGGTAAACCGCCTAATTTATCAATGATCAAACCATATATTGTTGTAATTTCATCCTCAGTAAAAATGTCGATATCTAATGCACGTTCGACAGTATAAATAGAACAATTTCCTTTAACAATAATGCCTCCATCATCCGTTTCATCCCAGTCATCTTTCGTTTTATGAAATTCATCTTTAACACGACCAACTAAGATATGTAATAAATTATCAAAGGTAATAAAACCAATTGGTGCATCAACTCGACGATAGATAATAGCAAAATGTGTCACACCACTACGAAATTTGCGTAGCAATTCTAATGCTGGTAAATGCCAAGAAACTTTTAAAATTGGACGCATTAATTCAGTCAAAGAAGTAATTGTTTTATGTTGATATAAATGACTAAATAAATCTTTAACATGAATAATTCCAATAATATTACCATTCGCTTTATCTAAAATTGGATAACGAGTATAGCGGGTTTCTATTATTATTTTTAATAATTCATCAATCGGCTGATTAATATTTAATGAAATCATTTCATCAATTGGTCTCATCACATCTGTCACTTGCAAATCCGCAAAATCCAATGTGTGCTCAATCATTCTAATTTCATCTTTTGTCAATTCACCATGTAAATGACTTGAAGTTAATATTAATTTGATCTCATCAGTAGAATAATAACGCTCACCTTTAGGCATTTTATTCAGCTTAATCATTTTTAACAAAAAATTAGAGCAAGAATTCAATAACCAAATGGCAGGAAACATTAGCCAGTAAAATCCGTATAGCGGTATTGCTGTCCAGATTGAAACTTTCTCTGCTTGGCGAATAGCCAACGATTTTGGCATCAATTCACCAACAACAATATGAAGAAATGACAAAAATGTGAATGCAACAAAAAAAGCGAGAAATTCGATTGTTTGTGGAGATAATATTCCCAGCAACTGAAATAATGGCGCTAATAATCTTGCAAAAACAGGTTCACCTATCCAGCCTAATCCTAATGAGGCCAAGGTAATTCCTAGTTGGCAGGCAGATAAATAGGAATCGAGGTGATGATGAATGTAAACGAGAATTTTTCCGCGGAGCCCGTATGTTGCCTCGATGATATCAATTTGTGTATGACGCATTCGCACCATACCAAATTCTGCCGCAACAAAAAAAGCATTTAGAAGCACCAAGCCCAGTGCAACGGTAATCCACAATAGATTAAAGATATTAGCTTCCTGCATGATCTAATCCTTCTGACTGGATTAAATCATACCTAATTTACATTCATAACGCATGTATTTTATTGTTTAAGTGTAAATGATATGTGTAAGCTTTTATTTTTCTTGCTTGGGTTAGCTTTCTTAAAAAAGCTTATGAAAGATTGATTTTTTTCACTTATTTTTTCTACATTTTTTTTATTCATTTTTTCCCATCGCTCAAATTGTTGAACTTGCGATGTTAATATCAAAACAATGTTATTAAGTTCGTTGATAGATAAATATCTGGAACCCAAACTAGCATATAATTCATTTGCTCTTTGTAATATTTGATTATTTTCAGTTTCGTAGTTTTTTAAGAATTCTAGGTTACCTATCATCAGATTTATTTCATTAATCCGTTGTGCACGTAATTCATTAATCATTTTTTCAGCAGAAATTTTTGTATTATTATTATATTTATCAAATTCACTACTATCGAACACATCAGAATTTAAATTAATATGAAGCTGAAATTCATTCTTACCTGGTGTATGCAAATTAGGATTCATCAAATCGTTTACATTGAGTGATGTGAATACATAAGGATTCGTTTGTATATCTGAAAGCACATGCTTTTTGAAATATGATTGCGCATTAGCTAAACTCTCAGCATCCGAATTTATTGCCCTAAAAATAAAATTCCCCCACCAAATCCAAAATTCTTTGGCTTTTTCTTCAGTAATTTGTTCATTTGGGAAACTTTTCGCTGCCTGATTATATAACGCGCAAAATACTTTGCTTTTTTCCAGATATTGAATATTAATTAACATAAGAACACGCCGATGTGTTTATTTTATATATAAATGATTGCATTATGATCAATAAATGTCAATCTAATACTAGCTAAATTATTTTTTTAATTAAATCATGTAACTTGCGATTTTTTGCTAGCCCCTTACTAAGTAACATATCTAACATAGCCGGTAAATTTTTCTTTGAATAATCACGAATAATTTTTTTCATGGTTGGTAATAACCAATCATTATGCCGAGAATGAAAGATGGTTTCTTTATAATTTTTTGCATAAATATCTAATAGGTAACTCGCTATTTTTATCTCGCCCATTGAAATTGCAAGCATCATAGGACAAAAATCATCGCGAGCAAGAATATTCAAAGCATCCAACGCATGTTCCTCAGATTTTTTATGTGTAAAAAATAATTTTAACAAATGTAAATTCTTTTGCTTTGCACACCAGTGCAAAATGGTATAACCATCTTCTTTATCTTGTGTCATTAAATGAATATCAGCATCAATTAATTGTTTAACAATTTTATCTTTTATGGCTTGACTAGACTGACTATTAATCGCATAAAATAAAGCTGTGTAGCCATTATGTGTATTTTGTTGATCAACATTCGCATGATATTTTTTAAGTAAATTTTTTACTACCTTTATCTTTCCCATGTAAGCTGCCAGCATTAATATTGTAACGCCTTGTTGATACTTGTCTGGTAAAATTTTTCCGTGCTTATTCGCAGCTAAAATTGGCAATTCGCATGAAACATCATGATTTTTTTTAGTTAATCGATTAAGCATGGAAACAAAGTTTTTAGGTCCATATAATTTACGTGCATTCGGGATTAATTCACGACAGACGTTGAGAAGCGCACCTTTAATTGGCACATAATCATATAACTTAAATATTTCTGATGATTTCAATGAATTATTCGATGGATTCAAAAAGATTTGATGTTTTTTATCAAATTCATATTCTGGACCATAATCAATTAATAATTGCTCTCCTGCTTTTACATTTTTGACTAAAGCATATTCAATATAAGGTAAACGTTTATTGCTTATCATCGCCGTTTTTTGGTTAGCAATTACATTAAAATTTCCTTTTGAATGATTAACAAATCTCGTCCAGTTTCCATATTTTTTTGCATCAATTTCTCGATGCGAAAGTGTAAATATATAAGGACTTAGATGAGAACTCTCATGAGATAATTCACCCCAATAAATACCTAATTTTTTTTCTTTTCGACCTTTACTTAATTTTATATCTTCTGTTGCTAATACACCAAAACCATGATTTCCAAGGATAGCAATTTGAGCTACCTTTAATGGAGGATTTCGATATTTTTCAAGAAATTGTTTGAATTTAGACTGTTTAAAAACGTTATTCAGCCGTTTACCTTCTTTACCGAGATATTGATCGGTATAGGTAAAGTTTGCTTGTTTTTGAAGCAGCCTCATATCGTTTTGATTATTAATATCAAACTCAACTGCTGTCTTTTGATAGAATTTTTTCATGCACCACTCTTTATTTGTATGTATTTATAAGTATATTTTAGATTTGCATTTTAGTGGCAAAATGCCTATATGTAAAATATAAACTGATTGCGTTATTAATCAAAGTTATGATAACTTCCTGCAAGCATTATCAGAAACGTACATCAAGGAAGAAGTACTATGCAGTCAATCAATCAAGTTATTGATGTTGATCCACTTATCGAGAATGCTTCAACTATCCCATCATCTTTTTATACATCACAACATTGGTATGACATCACAAAAGAAAAAGTCTTCACAAAAACTTGGCAATTTTGTTTAAGTAATGAAGATTTACGTTTGCCAGGACAAATCGTTCCATTTACTTTATTGCCCGGTTTGCTTGATGAACCTATTTTATTTATCCGCGATATGGATGATTCTTTACATTGCATTAGCAATGTTTGTACACACCGAGGAAATTTATTAGTAGATGGTCCTTGCAATGCACAGCAACTAAGATGTCGCTATCACGGAAGAAGATTTAAGTTGTGCGGTGATTTTATTCACATGCCTGAATTTGAAAAAGCTAATGATTTCCCCTCTCATAATGATAATCTCCCTAAAGTTCCTTTTGCACCTTTAGGTAAATTTCTTTTTGCTGCTATTTCACCTACTGCATCATTTGAAGAGACATTTAATGACATTAACAAACGTCTTGCTTGGCTACCATTCAATGAAATGCGTTTTGATCCAAATCGATCGCGTGATTATCTTGTTAAATCACATTGGGCTTTGTATTGTGAAAATTATCTTGAAGGATTACACATTCCTTTCGTACACAAATCATTAAGAAGTGTGCTTGATTTTCAAGCTTACTCAACAGAAATTTATCGCTATTCAAATTTGCAACTTGCTTTAGCAAATAGTGGTGAAGATAGCTTTGATTTACCAAGGCACTCTCAAGACTATGGTAAATCTGTTGCAGCTTATTATTATTGGATTTTTCCAAATACCATGCTTAACTTTTATCCGTGGGGTTGCTCTGTCAACGTCGTGAAACCACTTGGACATGAATTATCTAAAGTATCTTTTCTTACTTACGTACTTGACGAAAGTAAAATTGGCAGAGGCGCTGGTGGCGAACTCGATAAAGTCGAACGAGAAGATGAATCAGTTGTTGAATCTGTGCAAAAAGGAATTCGTTCTAGATTTTATCACGCAGGCAGGTACTCACCGACAATGGAACAAGGTACACATCATTTTCATCAATTACTTTGCGAGTTTCTGAATGCATAGTTAGCTTTAGCAATTTTCTGCATAAAGGGATTTTATAAATGTCAGAAGAGTCGCAAACTCATACACTGCATCGCAAGCTCAGTCCACGCATGTTGAGCATGATTACCATCGGTGGATCTATTGGCACAGGAATATTTTTAGCAAGCGGTAATGCCATTTATCTTGCAGGTCCTGGCGGCACGATTCTTGCATATTGTATCACTGGTATCATTGCTTATTTTCTGATGACAAGCCTTGGAGAAATGGCAGCGTTTATGCCAAATTCAGGCGCGTTTTATACTTATGCCGCTAAATTTGTTGATCCCGCTTTAGGTTATGCGCTTGCATGGAATTATTGGTACAGCTGGGCAATCGCAATCGCATCAGAAATTTCTGCCGCTTCTTTAGTCATGCACTTTTGGCTTCCAAATAGCTCATCTTTTTTTTGGTGCGCTGCATTTTTATTTATTATTGTTGGATTCAATGCTATTTCTGCAAAAGCATTTGGTGAAGCTGAATATTGGTTTTCATTTATTAAAATTACTGTCATCATTTTATTTATTCTTGCTGGCACTGCCATTATTTTTGGTGCAACACCTTATAAATCTGTTGGATTTAAAAATTGGACGATTGGTGATGCACCTTTTCATGGTGGTTGGTTAGCTATCTTGAGTGCTTTTATGATTGCAGGATTTTCATTTCAAGGCACGGAACTCATTGGAATTGCCGCAGGAGAAAGTAAAAATCCAAGCAAAGATGTTCCAAAAGCAGTGAAGCAAGTTTTTTGGCGAATTTTATTATTTTTTATTATATCTATTATCATTATTAGTTTTTTAATTCCATATACATCAGCACAGCTCATTGAAAACAATATCATCATAAGCCCCTTCACCCTTGTTTTTAAGCAATATGGAATTAGCTTTGCTGCAACACTGATTAATGCTGTTATTCTCATTGCTATTTTGTCTGCAGGAAATTCAGGTATGTATGCAGCTTCGCGTATGCTTTGGTATTTAGCTAAACAAGGTCATGTACCAAAATTTTTTTTAAAAATAAATAAACGTGGCGTGCCAATGCCTGCTTTAATTGCTACAACATTAGTTGCGATGTTAGCATTTTTATCTTCGTTATTTGGTAATCGAATTGTGTATTTTTGGTTATTAAATGCTGCCAGTCTTTCAGGTTTTATTGCTTGGCTTGGAATCGCAATTAGTCATTATCGCTTTCGCAAAGCTTATATACACCAAGGAAATGATTTAAAAAACCTTCCTTTTGTTGCAAGGGGATATCCTTACGGTACGATATGTATTTTTGCATTTTGTTTGCTAATTATTTTAGGACAAAATTATAAAATATTTACTGGCGATCACATCAATTGGTACAGTTTGTTGATTTCATATATTGGTTTACCCACATTTTTGTTTTTGTGGTTTGGATATAAATATATTCATAAAACTAAAGTAGTGAATTTAGATGAGTGTCGATTTGAAAATTAGTATCCTTTCACGCAATGGCGTCAACTTAAGTTTTTTGTCCTGAAGCATGCTTAATGGCGACTTAAGAGAAAGATTCTAAGCTTCATTTTCGTTTTTTCGTGTCATCCTGAGGCCGTTTTTTGGCCGAAGGATCTGCTAATAACCGCCATGATATTTTGATAGTGATCCGCGAGTGTTCGCGCTTCAGGATAACACCAGTCCGTGAATGGTAAAATAATTCTTAAGTTGACGCCATTGTCCGTTCACGAGGATATGACTAAAAATGAAAATTTGTCATTGCGACGCCGAGTGTAATGAGGCGGAAGCAATCCAGAACGTTTATAAAATTGTCCTTTGTACATGACAAAAATTAAAGTGAATAAATTCATCCTGATGTTGTCATCCTGAGCGCAGAAGACATAATGCACTCTGCCGTCTACCCCTTTTCAATTTTTGTCGCGCACAAAGAAAATTGTCATAAAATTTCAGATTGCTTCGTCGCTGCGCTCCTCGCAATGACGATGAGTTGTCTTTAAGATACCCCGTGAACGTTTGCAATTTTAATGTTCTGTTTGAGAAAAAGCACAGGAATGCTTATTGTATTTCGAGTATCACTTGCTCATTACTAGATCTTTAATGCGAGCACACCATATCATGCGCACAACAAGTTGGTGATTTAATCATACCGCATTTATTAGGACATTTAGCTACTGTTACTTCAGTACCAGATTGTGTTTTAACACTTCCTTCGACTAACTCGGCATTACATTTTGTGCAAGTTAATCCTTTCACGCCCATACCACATTTATTGCAATGATATTCCATATCACTCTCCATTAGTTAAATTCAAAATATTTTAACATTTATTCAACTGTTTGTTAATAACAAATTTTAATAAATTTTTATAAAAATAATCACGAATAGTTGATGGTTTTAGCAATTGCATTCTTATTAAGTATTTTTCAAATTTTTTATCATTAAAAAAATATATCATTGAGATACATGCAATTATTGTTAATTTAATTTTGCTTAAATTTTTTAAAAATAATAATGCTTGCTTAATCATTAATTCTTCTTCCGTCAAATCAGTACCAAATGGATAAGGTTTACCATAACCATTTCTTTGCAGCTCGTGAATAATTGGATTGAGTGCTTCTGGATAATTATTTTGAAACTGTCGAGGAATTTCATAATCTGTTGCAAGTTTTCCATATTTTTTAGCTTTTTTTAATAAATCATTTTGAAAACGTGAATCTGTTATATTTAAAATGGCCTGAATTATTTCAGCATCGGTTTTGCTTCGACAATCAGCAATACCATATTCTGTCACAATAATATCTCGCAAATGGCGTGGGAGAGTTAAATTGGGATAATCCCATAAAACATTAGAATAAGTTTTATTTTGATGAGTTCGCGTACTATGACAATTAATAACAAATCTCGCCAGAGAAAGTTGTTGCGCCATATTAGCAAAGTCAAATTGACCGCCAACTCCGCTCACCTCTTGCCAATTTTTCAAACCATCAGAGATAATGGAACCAGTCAAGGTCACCATCATAGTCGTATTAATAAATCGGCTATTTTGGCGTTGAAGTGTTAATAATTCATCTGACCACAGAAGTGAATTTGTTCTTGCTATAGATGTCATATCAATTCGTTGTAATTCTTCCAAAGATAAGCCACGTAAATATTGATAAAAATTGTTGCTCCCCAGAAAAAAACCAGCATGAATAATTTTTCCGGATTTTAATACGCTACCCATGCATTTTTTTATCAAGGTATTTTTTGAATCAACTGATGTTAAATTAGCTGAGAATTCTTCGCCTGTTGGTAATATAATAAAGCCATTTGCAAAATTAATATCAGACTGAAATATGCCGAATTTTTGCAAAAAACCAACATCATCAACAGTTAATTGATGATTAATTAATTTATTTTCTAATAAAATATCTAAAATTTCTGGTGTGATATTTTCAGTTATTTTTTTCTCATTTAATAATTTCTGAAGGCCGATATGATCATATACACGTTTTTTTAGAATATTTTCATTAATTAAATTCATATATCCTTCGCTTAACATTTCAGTTGAAGCGTACAAACCCTCAGTAAATAGCTCTAATGAGCCAATTTCATTTATCACGTTAAATTTTTTGGTGGCAGATAACTCTTTAAGAATGCTTTGATAAAGAATATTATTTTTTTGTCTGATGATAATTGCATCTGTAACTGCATCGCCTAATTTACCAATCCCGATCTGTAAGCAACTGCCATCTTTTATTAATGAGCTACTATATAATCCTATTAGATGATCTTGCATTGAAAGTTCAGGTCTTGGAATAGAAAAAAGTGAACGATACCGTTTGGTATCAATTACATCCGTAAATATATTTGCCTCAACTAGTGCGTCATTAACCATTAACGGTAAATTCAAATTAATTTCAGCAACAATTGCAATCGGCTTTTCTTGCTTCACCAGTTCTTTTACTGTTTCTTGAAATAAGTCTGTATTGCAGCTCAAGCTATAATGATTTGGAAATAATTTTGAATAAGTAACTTGCTGTGCAATAACATTTATTGAGTAATTCAATGTATCTCGAACAACATTAGTATAATTACTATTAACATAATTTTGCTGTACTGATTTGTTTTTTAAAAATTTTCCTGGTGATAAATAAAATTCAATCACATGTACATTGTCAGGCAATTGATCTAACACTCTTGCTTTTTCATATAATGGGTCTTCATAATTACCTAATATTCTATTAAGTAATGGTTCAAGAAATTTTTTCTCTAGTTGATTATGAATAATTGGTCGTGCCAGTGTTAATCCTGTTAAAATTGTCAAACTTATTTCTTTATCATCTAATGCTAATCGATAAAATGCGTTTAATAAACCAATTGGCTTGCCAATGCCAATAGGCACACCTAATACGATTTTTTTTCCTACATGAGCAATGATTTTTTTAGCTGCTATTTCATAATCATTAAAATAGGTTGGCATTCAAACTTTCCTGTTATTAACTGCCTGAGATTATTTTAACATAAAGATATTTAAAGGATCATTATGACTAATACACTTGTGATAGTTATGGATTTTATGATAACGAATAAAAATGAAAGGAGCAAAAAAATAAGGATCTCAGTGGCATTAAGAGATCCTTCGCTTTGCTCAAGATGACAGAAAAATACTAAATTGCGCACATGCGGTTAAGCATATGGCTATTAATATTAATATAATAAAATTTTTTTCATGTTTTATCTCTTCTAATGATTTACGATTTCATTTTTTGTAACATTTGCTTTCCTTGTTCAGCATTCAATGGTTCAATTTGAAAAGCGGTTAATGTTGGAACGAGTTAATATAATTTATTGAAATAAAATAATAAATTGATAATAATTATAAATTCTAACAACACTTGAGAAATTTCATAAGGACAATCAATGTGAAAAAGGATTTAGTAAGAAGTTTATTTTTTCTATTCGTGTTGTTAATCATACATAATAATGTAATTGCCGGTGAAAAAGTATGTACTTCATGTGATCGTGTGCCACCACGTTTTGCTGCTCGATCAGCTAACGATATTCATCAAAACATGATTCATATTCCCGCAGGAACATTTATGATGGGTGCTGATAACAATCAAGCGCGTCCAGATGAATATCCCAAACATGAAGTGAGTATTTCATCATTTTGGTTGGACAGTACACAAGTGACTAATGCAGCATTCAGACAATTTGTTGAAGCAACTCAATATCAAACAACAGCAGAAAAGAAACCAGATTGGGATCTATTAAAACAACAACTCCCTCCTGACACACCTAAACCAGATGAAAAAATGTTAGTACCTGCCTCATTAGTTTTTACACCACCTAATCATCCTGTTCCATTAAATGATATTAACCAATGGTGGTCATGGGTACCTGGCGCCAATTGGCGACATCCTCGTGGTTCAAAAAGCGATTTAACAGGCTTAAATCAACATCCAGTCGTACATGTTTCATGGGATGATGCTAACGCTTATTGCAAATGGGCTGGCAAACGTTTACCAACAGAAACTGAATGGGAATGGGCTGCTCGTGGTGGATTAAAAAATAATATTTATCCTTGGGGCAATGAACCAATTGATACAGGCAAAGTGAAAGCTAATACTTGGCAAGGTCAGTTCCCAAATAAAAATACATTACGCGATAAATATTATTACACTTCACCGGTTAAATCATTTCCAGCAAATGGCTACAAGCTTTATGACATGGCAGGCAATGTATGGGAGTGGGTTTCAGATTGGTATCGCACAGATTATTATGCCAGCATAAAAAATCAAAAAGTAAAAGATCCTCAAGGCCCAAGCAAAAGTTATGATCCAGAAGAACCATACGCACAAAAAAAAGCATTACGCGGCGGTTCTTATTTGTGTAATGAATCTTATTGCTCTGGATATCGTGTTGCATCACGCATGAAATCCACACCTGATACCAGCATGGAACACATAGGTTTTCGTTGTGCTAGCCAAGCGTAAGGAATTAGTTGTCATCCTGACCCAGCGAAAGCTGGGGAAGGATCTCTTTAATATTTCTGAGGATTATCAAATGATTCTTCGCTTCGCTCAGAATGACACAGGATTTTTGTTCTAGTATAAAAGGAGAATAATAGATGAAAAAATTTTTTTTATTTTCTATATTAATTTGTTTTTCGTGCATTACGTTTGCTGATCCTCTGCCATCATGGAATGATCATTCAATTAAAAATAATATTATTCAATTTGTTCAGAGCGTAACTGATAAAAATAGCCGCGATTATGTTCCCCCAGAAGATCGTATTGCAACAATCGATAATGATGGTACCTTATGGGTTGAACAACCCATTTATACTCAGGTTATTTTTGCATTTGAACAAATAAAAAAAATGGCGCCACAACATCCAAAATGGAAAAATCAAGAACCGTTTAAATCTGTATTAACTAATCAATTTGAAAAATTACGCAAACAAGATTTAGAACGTATTATGGCGATCACTCATAGCGGAATGAGCGTCGAAGAATTTCAATCGATGGCAAAGAATTGGCTTGAAACAGCTATCAATCCTCGCTTTAAACACCGCTATACTGAATTAGTTTATCAACCCATGTTAGAGGTCATCGAGTATCTGCGGAAAAATAATTTTAAAATTTATATTGTGAGTGGCGGCGGACAAGATTTCATGCGTGCATTTACAAAAAATACTTATGGTATCAGCTCTGAAAATGTCATTGGTTCGGCAGAAAAAACGCAATATGGTTATCGAAATAATCAACCAGTATTAATCAAAATACCAAAGGTGTTATTAATTGATGACAACATGGGAAAACCTGAAAGCATTAATTTATTTATTGGCAAGAAACCCATTATTGCTTTTGGCAATTCCACCGGTGATCAACAAATGTTGGAATGGACGCAATCTAACGACAAAAAACATTTGATGCTCCTTGTTCATCATGATGATGCAAAACGTGAATATCTTTACGGATCTCATTCAAAAGTAGGCACTTTTTCTGATGCACTTATGCAAGAAGCAGAAAAGAATAATTGGCAAGTGATTAGCATGAAAAATGATTGGAAGGTTATTTTTCCGTTTCAGAATACGAAAAACAATTAACCTGTTGTATAATAGAAAATTCGCACTTAGTAAACAGTTATCCCAACGTATTAAAGGAGTTAATACATGAAACACCCAGGGAAATTATCACTCATTATTCTTTCAGGGCTTATCATCACCATTATAGGCCGCACTGTATTTTCGCAAGAAGCAACCAGCACGACACAAAATTCTACCAAAAAACCAAATATTATCATGCTCATGACTGATGACACAGGATGGAATGACTTTGGTGCCTATTCAGGTGGCGGCACAGCGCTTGGTCACCCAACCCCAAATGTTGATCGCATGGCAAAAGAAGGCGCTGTATTTACCAACTGGTATGGCCAAGCAAGTTGCACAGCAGGCCGCGCTTCATTCATGACTGGACGATTACCAATACGTTCAGCGTTATCAATTGTGATCGGTCCAGGTGATGAAAATTATCTTCGCAAAGAAACACCAACGATCGCAGAATTTTTTCAAAAAAGTGGCTACTCAACTTATTTCTCAGGCAAATGGCATATGGGCGACAAACCTGCTGCTTATCCAACTGAGCACGGATTTGATGAGATGAAACATTTTGCCGCTTATTATGCCGGTGTTTATGCTTACAATGATACATCGCCCCGCATGCATCCTTGGTTCCCTTCATTTAATCCTGAATTTAACAAAATGTATGATGACATTGTCAATTTAGGTGAATGGGAAGGCGTAAAAGGTCAACCTGCTAAACGAGTTGGCACCATTACTTATGACAACATGTCAACTTTTGATATTCGTCAAACCGATTCTGCAATTACTTACATCAAGCAACATGCAAAAGATGACAAACCATTTTTCATGGATGTCAATTTCATTAAGATGCATAATCCAACCAATCCTGCTCCTCAATTTAAAGGAAAATCGCATCTTGGCAATTATTCTGATTCATTGATGGAATTAGATTCAAATATCGGTCGTATTATGGATACCATTCGTGCTGAAGCACCAAATACAATTGTTATTTTAACTGCTGACAATGGTGCTTGGCTTGACGCTTATCCTGATGCTGGCACCACCCCATTCCGCGGTGAAAAAGGTACCCCGTTTGAAGGCGGATGGCGTGTTCCAGGCATTATGTGGTGGCCAAATCACATTCCTGCAAGCGTTCAATATCATGAAATGATGTCTCATATCGATGCCTGGGCAACATTAGCCGGAATGGTAGGGCTTACTCCTCCACCCCATGACTGGGCTGGCAATGATGGCAAAGGCATTTATTTCGATAGCATCGATAATAGTGCTTATATCTTAGGTAAATCATCTCATTCAGCACGCGCATCATGGATATACATTGATGGTGAAACTTTCCAGGGTGTCCGAGCTGATGTTCGCGATCCAAAACAACCATGGTTAAATATGGCTTGGAAATATCTCTATACTGCCAAAGATTCATGGTTAGGTGCAGAAGCAAATTTAGGGGCGATTGGCGCTCTCTATAACTTAACAATGGATCCGTATGAAAAATACGACATGATCTTTAATGGCGCGGCGCCTTCACGCGTGATGACATCCTCACCCGGTCGATATGCTGGTGAAGATAATGGTTGGATTGGTGGAATTATCAGTCCAGTCATGCTGGAATTTGATGCTACTCTGATGAAGTATCCAAACATCAAACGATTCTCTGGCGGCGCATCGACAGATTTGATTCCAAATCTTCAAGATCCTGAAAATCCTTTACCGTATTTTAAAACAAAAAACTTGCCGCAACGTGGTGGTAGTTCAATCGGCGG
>CAZKUQ010000013.1:0-24860 GCA_964555965.1 uncultured Coxiellaceae bacterium | reverse complement strand
CGCGATCGTGTCATTCCCGCGAAAGCGGGAATCTATTTGGTATGGATCCCCACTTGCGTGGGGATGACACAGTCACATAAATACTAAACCCCTACCCACCAGCAGGTTCTGCCGCTAACACTTCGCGCGTGCCGCTATTATCCATTGAGCTAACTACACCGGCTGCTTCCATCTCTTCCATCATGCGTGCTGCACGATTATAACCAATACGTAAACGTCGTTGTACCAGTGAAATAGAAGCACGGCGAGTTTCAGTGACAATGCGTACGGCTTCATCATATAAAGGATCTTGTTCACCTGAACCTTCACCGCTTTGACCACCATTGACATCAGCTGCTTCTTCAGTGACTTCATAAACATAGTCTGGCTGACCTGCACTACGCCAAGCAGCTACCACTCGATGCACTTCTTCATCAGCCACATAAGCGCCATGCACGCGAATAGGCACACCAGCGCCAGGCGGCAAATATAGCATATCCCCATGACCTAGTAATTGTTCTGCACCTTGTTGATCGAGAATGGTACGCGAATCAATGCGTGATGATACTTGAAATGCGATTCGTGTCGGAATATTTGCCTTGATTAATCCTGTAATCACATCAACTGATGGGCGTTGTGTTGCAATAATGAGATGAATACCAGCCGCACGAGCTTTTTGTGCAATGCGGGCAATCAAATCTTCCACTTTTTTTCCGACCACCATCATCATGTCAGCCAGCTCATCAACGACCACCACAATTAGGGGTAATGGTTGCAGCGTCATTTTCGCAGTTTCCTCATCCGTCACTAATACGCCTGGCAGGGGGAGAGGCTGGCCTTGTTTAATCGCATCAGAGACTTTTTGGTTATAACCCGTGATATTACGCACACCAAGCGACGCCATTAAACGATAGCGTTTATCCATCTCAGCCACACACCAACGCAATGAATTCGCAGCATCTTTCATGTCAGTGATCACCGGTGTCAGCAAATGTGGAATACCATCGTAAATCGAAAGTTCCAACATTTTCGGGTCTATCATAACAAAGCGTAGTTGTTCAGGCGTGGATTTAAATAACATGCTGAGTAACATGGCATTGAGACTCACGGATTTGCCTGAACCAGTAGTACCCGCCACTAATAAATGCGGCATTTTCGTGAGATCAACTACCACCGGATTGCCAGAAATATCTTTACCTAACACAAGACTCACTGCGGATCGCGATTGCGCATAGCGTTGTGATTCGAGCATATCGCGCAATGTGACGAGCTCGCGATTTTCGTTGGGAATTTCAAGGCCTATCACTGATTTTCCAGGAATCACTTCAACCACTCGCACGCTCACTGCTGATAAAGACCTTGCAATATCTTTCGCAAGTCCAGTGATTTTACTTACTTTTATACCAGGCGCTAAGTCTAATTCAAATCGAGTAATCACTGGGCCTGGCAATACAGCCACCACTTTTACTTCCACACCAAAATCAGCTAAACGCTGCTCAACTAACAGGGATAACTCATCAAAAGAAATGCTGGCAAATGCTTTTTCAGCACCGGGTGGTGTTGGATTTAATAAGCTATAAGGCGGTAATGTTCCGGGCTCCAAACGAATGCCAGGATCAATATCAATTTTTTTCTTTTCTCGTGTTGCTTCTACTTTCGCAACCACAGGGGGACGCACAACGGGTGGTGGCGCAGGTTTATCAGTAATCGGCTCTTCGCGAACAATACGACGTTTTTCAACGATCGGTTCTTTTTTCTGTAACTTTTGCTGCAACAGTTGCTGCTGACGAAGACGTAAATAATTCCAATACGTTAATGCTTTTTCACCAATAATGTCGATAAGAGCCAACCAAGATAATCCAGTGATCAAGGTAATCCCGCATAAAAATGAGGTGACAAAAAATAAAGTGCTGCCACTTTTATTAAATAATGCAGATAATCCCTGACTCACCAAATCACCTACAATACCGCCAGCACTGACAGGATAGCGCACTGGACCATGGACGTAAAAATCAACTAGTGCGGTACTACTCAAAATAAAAATGATCCAACCAAGCAAACGATACATCCACTCTTTAGATGATTTTTTTTGTTTTGGATCGACAGGCTCTTCATCCAAATTTAACCAACTAGATAAAATCATTAGAAGTGGAAAAAGATAAGCAACAATACCAAAAAGCGATAAGAAAACATCGGCAAGCCATGCGCCGACTCGCCCGCCCCAATTAGTAATTTTTCCTGCAGAACCGGTCGTAGACCAACCAGGATCATTCGTATGATAAGTAACCAGCGAGATTAACAAGAATAATGCACAAGCAACCGACAGTAAAAATAATCCTTCACGTAAACGATGACGCATTTGCACCGCTAAAGGTCGGCGTTTTTTTAAATCCATTTGTTGTTTATATCGGTTTTTCATATTCAGTTATATTTCAATCATATAAATTGTTTACCCGAGAAACTCCTTCTCGTACTATATTACACCTTACTATGAGTGAGGAATAGCGACTTACTAACCTTACGCGATGCAGCATACAAACAATTATTGGAATAGCAATTACCATGACAACAACAAATCATCACAAATTAATTATTCTTGGATCAGGTCCTGCTGGCTGGACAGCGGCTGTTTATGCGGCGCGCGCGAATTTAAAACCAGTATTAATTACTGGTCTTACGCCTGGTGGACAATTAAATCTAACCACGGATGTTGATAACTGGCCAGGTGGCCCAGAAGGATTACAAGGTCCTGCTTTAATGGAAAACATGAAAGAACATGCCGAACGGTTTGATACACAAGTCATTTATGACGAAATCACTTCTGCTGATCTTAAACAAAAACCTTTTGTACTAAAAGGCGAATCCACTTACACCTGTGATGCGCTGATTATTGCAACCGGAGCAAGCGCCAAATATTTAGGCTTATCTTCAGAAGAAAAATTTAAAGGAAAAGGTGTGTCAGCTTGCGCAACCTGCGATGGCTTTTTCTATCGTAATCAAAAAGTCGTGGTCATTGGCGGCGGAAATACCGCTGTTGAAGAAACACTTTATCTGGCTAATCTTGTTTCACACGTCACACTCATTCATCGACGCGATAAATTACGCGCAGAAAAAATTTTAGTCGATCACCTCATGCAGAAAAAAGAGTCAACAGGAAAGATTGATTTAGCCTGGGACAATATTACTGAAGAAATCATTGGCGATGAATCAGGTGTGACTGGTGTGCGCATTAAAAATGTGAAAACCGGCGAAACCAAAACCATCGATGCAACTGGTGTCTTTATTGCCATTGGTCATCAACCCAATACTGGCATTTTCGCTGGTCAATTGGACATGGATACAACTGGCTATCTAAAAATTCAAAGCGGCGTTGGACAAAATGCGACGGCTACTAATATTCCTGGTGTATTTGCAGCTGGTGATGTATCGGATCCTACTTACCGCCAAGCGATCACTGCTGCAGGCACAGGCTGCATGGCTGCATTAGATGCAGATAAGTATTTGGATAGTTTAAGTCATGAGGTATAATGCTGACCTTTATCATTATTGAGATGGGAACAAATGGCAAAAGAAGATCAAATTGAAATGGAAGGCACCGTGATTGATGCGCTTCCGAACACGATGTTTCGTGTACAGCTTGATAATGGTCACGTGGTACTCGCCCATATTTCGGGAAAAATGCGCAAAAATTACATTCGCATTTTAAAAGGTGACAAAGTCACGGTTGAAATGACGCCTTACGATTTAAGCAAAGGCCGCATTACTTTCCGTCACAAAGAAGGCGGTGGTAGCAAACCTGCTGCAGACGCTGAATAAAATTTTCTGTGTATTTTTGGTGGATTACGCACTTCGTGCTAATCCACCCTACCATTAGATTTCTTCATCAAATCATTAAGTAAAACACCATTATCTTTAGTTAATCAGCTAAACGACATAAAAGTACCAAATACTGCGTCAACTAGTAATGTAGAGGAAAGAACAACAGAAACAAAATAACTCGCTTAAATTTTTCACTAAACAAAATCGCTGTGTACCGGGTAATGTATACAGCGATTATTGCGGGACAGACATATAAAAACTTTTGTGTCTACGTCATTCCCGCGAAAGCGGGAATCTTTAAGGAGATCCCGGCTTAAAACTGCCGGGATGACACAACCTCCAGAGATCCCGGCCTTCGCCGGGATAATTTCAGTACAGCAAAGCTGTACTGAAATTAATTTACATTCGACATTTCCTTATCTTCAATTAAAAATTTTATTTTTCCTTTTTCTATTGTTACTTTCACATGACCACCATTACTCAACATACCAAACAATAATTCTTCTGCTAATGGTTTTTTAAGTTGTTCTTGAATTAATCGCGCCATCGGGCGAGCACCCATCCGTTTGTCATAGCCATTACGTGCTAACCATGCTCGTGCTTCTTCATCCACTTCCATGATCACATTGCGTAATTCAAGTTGTGTTTCCAATTCGGCGACAAACTTATTCACGACAGAAAGAATAGTTCGCATATCTAATGGAGCAAACTGAATGACTGCATCTAAACGATTACGAAATTCCGGTGAAAACACGCGATTAACGGCAGTCATAATATCACTAGCCGCATCTTGTGCTGTAAAACCAATATTAGCTTTTTCTGCAATATCTGCACCAACGTTAGATGTCATAATTAAAATCGTGTGACGAAAATCAGTTTTACGTCCATTCATGTCCGTCAGTGTGCCATGATCCATAATTTGTAATAATAAATTATAAACGTCCGGATGTGCTTTTTCGATTTCATCTAATAAGACGATAGAGTGTGGCGTTTTATTCACTGCTTCGGTTAATAAACCACCTTCATCATAACCAACATATCCTGGAGGAGCACCAATTAATCGTGACACAGAATGACGTTCCATATATTCAGACATATCAAATCGAACTAATTCTACACCTAAAATTTTTGCTAATTGTTTTGATACTTCCGTTTTACCAACGCCGGTTGGACCAACAAATAAAAATGAACCAATGGGTTTAATCGGATCACGCAATCCTGAACGTGCTAATTTGACTGCTGCACCTAATGTCTCAATAGATTCATCTTGGCCATAAATCATCATTTTCAAATCACGGGTTAAATTTTTTAATACTTCACGGTCTGATACAGAAACATTTCGTTCTGGAATACGTGCAATTTTTGCCACTATTTTTTCAATATCATATACCTCAATGATTTTTTTACGCTCTGCTTCAGGTAATAAATTTTGATACGCGCCTACTTCATCAACTAAATCAATTGCTTTATCTGGCAAATGACGGTCACTAATATAACGTGAAGATAATCGTGCAGCAGCTTCTAATGCCTCATCGCGATATTCCACACTATGGTGTGATTCAAAGCGTGAACGTAATCCTTTTAAAATTTCAATGGTTTGTTCAACAGTTGGTTCTTTGATATCAATTTTTTGGAAGCGACGATCCAGTGCATGGTCTTTTTCAAAAATACTGCGATATTCTTTATAAGTAGTAGAACCAATACAAGTTAATTCACCAGATGCAAGCAATGGTTTAATAAGATTGGATACATCCATTAAACCGCCGGATGCAGCACCTGCGCCGATGATAGTATGAATTTCATCAATAAATAAAATTGCACCTTTTTGTTCTTTTAATTGATGCAACACGCTTTTCAAGCGCTTTTCAAAATCACCGCGATATTTTGTTCCTGCTAATAAACTGCCAAGATCAAGTGAATAAATCACACTTTCAAATAAAACACTCGGCACTTTTTTCTCAAGAATTAAACGTGCTAAACCTTCAGCGATAGCAGTTTTACCAACACCTGCTTCACCTACTAACAATGGATTATTTTTACGGCGGCGACACAATACTTGAATCGTTCGATCAATTTCTTCTTGTCTACCAATCAACGGATCAATCAATCCCATCTTCGCGCGCACATTTAAGTTAGTGGTATACAATTCTAATGGGCTAGTTCCAGCCTCATCTTGCATACCTTCACTTTCTTCTGAATAGTGATTATTAAAAGGATGATCTTCACGCATTGGTGATTGTGAAGATTTTGGTTTAATGGAACCATGCGCAATAAAATTAATCACATCTAAACGACTAATATTTTCTTGACGAATGAAATAAACGCTTTGACTTTCTTGTTCACTAAAAATGGCTGCTAACACATTTGCACCAGTTACTTCTGTTTTACCGGAAGATTGCACTTGGAAAACCGCACGTTGAATCACACGTTGAAAACCAAGCGTTGGTTGTGTATCTCTATCGTGAACATTAAGAGGAATAACCGGTGTCGTTCGATCAATAAATTCAATCAAGTTAGTGCGTAAGCGATTGACATTCGCACCGCATCCTTTCAACACTTCAAGAGCCGAGGTATTTTCGAGCAAAGCTAATAACAAGTGTTCAACTGTCACAAACTCGTGACGTTTACCACGTGCTTCTTTGAACGCTGTGTTCAGCGTATACTCTAGCTCTTTGTCCAACATAACACTCCCCTCCACTTCTCACGTTTTGCATTATGTGACATCTATACTGCAAACTAACGGATGTTCATTATTCCGTGCGTATTCGATGATTTGAGAGATGAGTGTTTCGGCGAGATCCTTCGTAAAAAAGCCACATGCCGCTTTCCCTTTTATATGAGCTTCTAGCATCACATCTGCTGCTTTACGCCTATCCATATAAAAGAATTTCTCCAATACCCCTACAACAAATTCCATCGGGGTAAAATCATCGTTATGTAGCAAGACCTGATAAAGTAATGGATGTTGTAATACTTGTTTTTCCTTTATTAGATCTTGTGTTCCTAGTTTGTTTACCTCATTTTTCATTGTTCGTTACCTTTCTTATAGACGATGATTCTTGAATTTTCCTTAAATAGAAAATATATTTTTAGTAGGCCTAAATTTTTGAAAACTCTAGCTATAATTAAGAGATGTGAAAGACAAAATTTAGCAGAAAATTGTACATTAAAGGCAGGTTGTGGTCAATCTTTATTCAATTATACCCCAAAATTTGGCATTTTGGGGCTCTTATTTCCATCAAAATAGACTTAAATAGCGACTTTCATCAAATGCATTTGCTTGATAATCGCCTCTCCAAAACCAGAACAACTAACTTCTTTTGCATCCGGCATCAGCCGTGCAAAATCGTAAGTGACTGTTTTTTCTGAAATTGCTCCTTCCATCCCCAAAATAATGAGATCTGCCGCTTCATTCCAGCCCATGTGCCGCAACATCATCTCAGCAGATAGGATAATTGAGCCTGGATTGACCTTATCTTTGCCTGCATATTTAGGTGCTGTCCCATGAGTTGCCTCAAACATTGCCACCTTATCGCTCATATTGGCGCCTGGAGCAATACCAATACCACCCACTTGCGCAGCCAAAGCATCAGAGATGAAATCACCGTTCAAATTAAGTGTCGCAATAACGCTATAGTCAGCAGGACGCAATAAAATTTGCTGCAAAAATGCATCGGCAATGACGTCTTTTATCACGATATTTTTTCCGGTTTTTGGATTTTTCATTGTCATCCACGGACCGCCATCTAAAGGCGTCGCACCAAATTCTGTGCGTGCTAATTCATAACCCCAATCGCGAAATGCACCTTCAGTAAACTTCATGATATTACCTTTGTGCACCAACGTGACAGAGTCTTTATCATGCTCAATTGCATACTGAATTGCTTTACGCACTAGACGGGACGTTCCTTCTTTTGATACTGGTTTAATACCAATGCCGCAATGTTCTGGAAAGCGAATTTTCTTAACATTCATTTCCGTTTGCAAAAAATGAATTATTTTTTTTGCACCATCACTATCAGCCACCCATTCAATTCCTGCATAAATATCTTCGGAATTCTCGCGGAAAATCACCATATTAGTTTTCCATGGTTCTTTCACTGGACTCGGCACGCCATTAAAATAACGCACTGGACGCAAACAGACATACAAATCTAAATCTTGTCGTAATGTCACATTGAGCGACCTAATACCACCACCTACTGGCGTGGTTAATGGGCCTTTAATTGACACGACAAACTCACGTACGGCTTCAATTGTTTCTGCTGGGAGCCATTTGTCAGCGCCATATACTTTTGTCGCTTTTTCACCTGCATAAATTTCCATCCAGTGAATTTCTCGTGATCCGCCATAAGCCTTTTTAACTGCTTCGTCTACCACTTTTTTCATCACCGGTGTAATATCAACCCCAATTCCGTCGCCTTCGATATAAGGAATAATTGGGTTATTTGGCACATTTAAAGTAAGGTCTTGATTGACGGTAATTTTTTTTCCCGATGACGGAATAGAGATATGTTGATAAGACATGATGAATTCCTTTTTTATTTTTAAAATGATGCACATGGTAACAGGGGCATTTTTAAGGGGCAAGTGCAATTCAGGTTTTATTCAGAAAAGTGATCTATAGTTAAAATAGTTAAGAAAATAAATATTAATGAGAAATATTATGGCTGTATCAACAAGAAGCAATCCTCAAATCATTTATCATTCGCTTGATTTCGATGGTTTTTTGGCAGATAAACTTTTTCAAAAAATTCTTCGAGAGTGGATAATTGATCCTAAAAATTCAGCGACACCATTAAGTATTGATGTATACATCACATTAATTAATAAACTAATAGCAAATAATAAAGATTATGAAAAATATTTCGAGAAGGAATTTGAAAATAAAAATGCAAAACATTTTATTATAGTAGGATCAGACAGACAATTTGGTGCAACCGATGTGTTTAATGGCCAAAAATATCAAACAGGTTCATGTTATCCTTTTTTTCAAGCCTTAATCGTCGTCTTGAAAAATCGCAATATTAATATCGAACTAGATGATTTTTTAATGGAAGATTTTTTATCTAACAAAAATGCAGGAGAAAGTTTCAAAGAATATTGTCATGCAGCACTTTCTAATAGTAAAAATGAAGAAGCTAGTAGTAAGACGGCAAAACCCATTAAAGGATATTTAACTCTTCAGCAAGAAAATACTAGTTTAAATTTAGGAAAAAATACGGATAGAGATAAAATTATTTTATTAGTAATACAAATACAATTAGCATACAAACAAGGGTGTAAAATATTTCGATTTGCTGATGATAGAGAAGATACAGTAAAAGCGCTGCAAGATTTTTTTGCAAAAAATAATGAATTTATTCCTCCGGATATGAATGTGTCAATAATACATTGTTTTCCTGACAACCCAAACGAAAAACAAATACCGGAAAAAACATTTACAGGTAAATCAGAAAATGAGCCTATCGTTAATATAAATGAAGTCGCCAAAGAAGTAAGTCGATTAGTAAAATTAGATATTGATAATGCAGAAGAGGCAGCGCAACAAAATCAACCATACACAATGATAGAATTAGCAACACATCTCAAACAAGCACAACTAAATATTCAACGAAATATGATCAATGCTCTTAGCGAGTTTTTATTAAATCAACATCATTTAAATACATGGCAAACAGGATTAAAAGAAAATAAAAATCCTAGCTTTTTTGATTGGTCACTTAAAAAATTATCTTCACCGTTTGAAGGAAAATCAGTAAATATCAATGGCACAAAATATACTTTACCTAATCGCTTAGCAGATATCATAAAAATAATACAACAGCCAATTGATCCTTCTCATACGCCTTTAATGAAATTGAACGAGATTAAGAAAATAGCTAAAAGCAAAATTGACGATTATTTTACTAAAAACATTGCACTTCCAGGTTCCGATACGACAGAAGATTATGCAAAAATAATCGCAGCAAGAGATTATAACCCGCAGTTAAAAGCATATGCGGCTCTTTATTTGTCTATTCATTCATTAAATTCTGCATTACTAAAAACTGAAATGCCTACCTCTGTGCTGACAACAAAACACACACAATAACCTGTCTTTTCACTAGATTTTTGCTAAAATACCGCTCATTTTAACTATATGAAAAAAACATGACACATCATCACTCTCACATCATAGTCGGACTATCCGGAGGCGTCGATTCTTCCGTTTCTGCCTATTTATTAAAACAAGCGGGCCATCATATTGAAGCTATCTTTATGAAAAATTGGGAAGGTGATGATACTGACTGCCCTGCTGAACAAGATCTCGCTGATGCGGAACAAGTAGCAGATAAACTTGGCATTGAATTACACATGGTAAACTTTGCCAATGAATATTGGGAACGAGTTTTTGCCTATTTTTTGCAAGAATACCGTGCTGGTCGCACACCTAATCCAGATATTTTGTGTAATAAAGAAATTAAATTTCGCGCCTTTTTAGATTACGCAAAACAACGTGGTGCAGATTATATTGCTACCGGTCATTATGTTCGCAACCAAAAAACAGAAACTAGTACGCAACTCTTAAAAGGATCTGATCCACAAAAAGATCAGAGTTACTTTTTATATGCGCTTAACGAATCTCAAATTGCACAAAGTGTTTTTCCGGTTGGAAATTTACCTAAAAATGAAGTGCGAAAAATTGCCGAAAAAATCGGCTTAAAAAATCATGCAAAAAAAGATAGCACTGGCATTTGTTTTATTGGCGAGAGAAAATTTAAAACATTTTTGCAAGAATACCTACCTGCGCAACCTGGGAAAATTGAATCTCTTGATGGAGAAATACTTGGCACGCATGATGGGCTCATGTTTTACACCATCGGCCAACGTCAAGGCTTACAAATTGGCGGTAAAAAAGGCAAAGCGGAATTACCTTGGTATGTCGCAGGAAAAGATTTACATCACAATGTATTACTTGTTGTGCAAGGTGACCATCCTGCTCTTTATCAATCAACATTAATTACGACACAAGTACATTGGATAAATGCCCCTCCTTCATTGCCATTGAAAGCCGCAGCAAAAACCCGCTATCGGCAAGCTGACCAAGCTTGTTTTATTGAAAAAATGGATAGTCATCGTTATCAAGTGACATTTGAACAACCTCAACGTGCTATCACGCCTGGCCAATCTATTGTGTTTTATACCGGTGAGATATGTTTAGGCGGCGGAATCATTAGTTAAAAGCTATTTCCCTTTGTGTGATAATGATATGATAAAAACTCGGTCGCAAGCGATCGAATTTTCTTTATTTTATATCGCTTCGCAGGATTTATGCGATCAAGTTAAATTTTTTTGTAAGTTGGAGTGATTCATGGATACCGATACATTAATGGCAATATCACCGCTTGATGGCCGTTATCAAGAAAAAGTAAATAGCTTACGTGCTATTTTCAGTGAATATGGCTTAATGAAATTTCGCGTGATGGTTGAAGTTCGCTGGTTAGAAATGTTATCTGATTTTGCCAATCTAACTGAGGTTCCGCGCATCAATCAGCACGCCAAAAATGTACTCAATGAAATGATAGATAATTTTTCTCTTCAAGATGCAGCACGAATTAAACATATCGAATCTGGTATTAATCATGATGTCAAAGCTGTTGAATATTTCATAAAAGAACGTGTTGAAGGAAATCAAGAACTCGCTGACATCAGTGAATTTATTCATTTTGGCTGTACTTCTGAAGATATTAACAATCTTGCGTACAGTCTCATGCTACATACAGCGCGACAGCAAGCTATTCTTCCTGCACTCGATGATATCATCACATTGCTAAGAAAATTTGCGCATGATCATGCAAACTTACCTATGCTTTCTCATACGCATGGGCAACCCGCTACACCAACAACGGTTGGCAAAGAAATTGCAAATGTGATTGCACGTTTGCAACGGCAAATTGACGCACTCATCAATGTGCAAATTCTTGGTAAATTTAACGGTGCTTCAGGAAATTATAATGCTTTTGTGATTGCTTACCCAGAAACAGATTGGCAATCGTTAAGTAAACATTTTGTCACCAAATTAGGCTTGATTTGGAACCCTTACACAACACAAATTGAACCACATGATGCGTTAGCAGAATTTTTTTCTGTCATGTTAAGAATTAATAATATTCTCATTGATTTTAATCGCGACACATGGGGTTACATTGCACTGAATTATTTTCGCCAAAAATCATTTTCAAATGAAGTTGGCTCATCAACCATGCCACATAAAGTTAATCCCATTGACTTTGAAAATGCCGAAGGAAATTTAGGCATTGCCAACGCCTTATTCGAACACATGATTGCTAAATTGCCAATTTCACGCTGGCAGCGCGACCTTTCCGATTCAACAGTGCTACGCAATATTGGCGTTGCTTTAGGTCATTCATTATTAGCCTATCAATCAACTTGCAAAGGAATTAGCAAATTAGAACCGAATACCGAAATGCTTTCTGCTGATTTAGATCAACACTGGGAAATCCTCGCGGAAGCGATTCAAACTGTCATGCGGCGTTATCAATTAGAACAACCTTACGAAAAATTAAAATCATTCACACGCGGGAAAAAAATTGATAAAAAACTCATACATGACTTTATTAAAGAATTAAATTTACCGAATGAAGTGAAACAAAAATTACTTGCGCTTACACCGGCTAATTATCTTGGCTATGCGGAAGAATTAGCAAAACGGATATAATCGCGAAAGGACAAGGATATGTTCAAATTTTTAAGAAATAAATTAATTGAGTGGCTCAATTATGAACCACCAACTACTGAAATTATGCCATTTGATTTCAGTCGACTGAAATATGAAATTCGGCCAGGTGATGTCTTGCTCATTGCAGGACGCAGCCGCGTTAGCAGCGTCATCCGTACACTCACTCAAAGTCCTTGGACACATGCTGCATTATTTATTGGCCGCATGATTGATTTTGAAGATGATGAGCTTGAAAATTTACTTCGCAGTAAAGCAGATTTTAAAAGCAATACACGCTTGATCGTTGAAGATTTAATAAATCAAGGAACTGTTGTCAATCCACTCACTATATATCGCAATCATCATATTCGTATTTGTCGTCCAATTGGAATCACACCTTCAGATGTACATATCGTTTTAAAATATGCCATCAAAGCCATTGGCCAACCATATAACGTCAAACAACTATTTGATTTGATGCGCTTCCTATTACCTTGGACAATTTTGCCAAGACGCTGGGGATCAAACTTATTTCGTACTTCCACTGGAGAGCCAGAAAGCGGCATTTGTTCTTCTTTAATTGCAGAAGCATTTTCTTCCGTACAATTTCCTATTTTACCGTTTATAACGGCAGATAAAAATAATCAGTTAGAAGTTTTTCAACGAAATCCTTTTTTACTCACACCAAAAGATTTTGATTATTCACCCTATTTTGAAATTATTAAGTACCCCTTATTTAATCCAGAAGAACCACTTCCTTATTATCGACGATTACCCTGGACAAAAAGCGGCATGCTGCATCAAGAACGTGAAGTATTAGCTTCACCTAAATTAAAACGAAAAAAAATAAAATTGTTTGGCCGGCGTGAAGAAGAAAAAAATATTGAAGAAAAAAAAGAAGATACGAAAAAAAATCATTCTGATGGAAGCGATTAACTAACATGAGCTATATCTTACCCAAACCGTTATTCGATACATTAGAAAACATTGATGATATTCCAACATGTGTAGATGAATATTTATTATCAATTGCAATTGAATCTGCAAAACATGAATTTAATCTATGCAAAGAATTTTTAAAAAGCTACGCTAATTCAAAAGATACTTTTACTTCTTATCGCCGCGAAGTAGAACGACTATTACATTGGGCATGGTTAATTAAAAAAAAACCGCTGAAAGATATTACACGCAATGATATTCGTGACTACTTAACTTTTATTCATCAGCCACCAAAAAGCTGGATTTCAACCAAAATAGTTAATCGATTTTTACTGGAAAATGCGGTCCGAAATCACAATGCTGCCTGGCGTCCATTCGTGGTAAAAGTCAGTAAAATGGCTCGCCGATTAGGCAAAATTCCGAATAAAAATCAGTATCAATTGAGCAATAAATCTATTGAAGCGATCTTTGCTGTGCTCAGTTCTTTTTATACTTTTTTGCAACAAGAAGAGTATTTGGAAGTGAACCCAATCGCCTTAATTCGACAAAAAAAAGGTTATATTCAGCGCCAACAAACGCGAAAAGTGACACGAAAATTAAGTAAATTACAGTGGTCTTCTGTGATTAATGAAGCAGAAGAATTAGCCAAAAATGATCCCATACATGAACGAACTTTATTTCTCACCTCTGCATTTTACTTGTTAGGATTACGCATTTCAGAACTTGCTTATTCGAAAGATCGCATGGCTGTGATGGGAAATTTTGCGCCGGATAAGCGCGGTTTATGGTGGTATACCACTATTGGCAAAGGCAATAAAGTTCGTGATGTTGCTGTACCAGATGAGTTACTCAATGCATTAAAATGCTATCGTCAATCACTCAATTTAACACCTCTTCCCCATCGAAATGAAAACACACCATTATTTCCAAAATTAAAAGGTAAAGAAGGATTAGGTGCGCGTCAAATTCGAAACATTATTCAATTTGTTTTTGATCGTGCAATTGAAAAACTTTATGCCGCAGGCAAAAACGATGAAGCAGAAGATTTAGCCACTGCGACGGTACATTGGTTACGTCATACTTCTATTTCAACTGATGTTGAATTTCGTCCGCGTGAACACATTCGTGATGACGTAGGACATGAAAATCCTGCTACAATGGATAAATATATAGACACTGATCGCGTGGCGCGTCATCAATCAGCTCAAAATAAGCGATTGAAACCACTTGAGAAAAATTGAAATACGTAGCGTCATTCCCGCGAAAGCGGGAATCTGTTAAATAAGAAATGAGATCCCCACTTTCGTGGGGATGACGAAAGAAAAACGCAGGGATGACGTAATACTCATGACACAAAGTTGGAGGAAGCCATCAATGAAATTAAATAAATTTTTATTATTATCTTTATTTATGCCAACCATAAGCTTCGCGATGTTCTGCCCAACTAATTTTAATCTTATTGATATTGGTGACACGATTGAAAAAGTAGATCAAGCATGCGGTCCGCCTGATAGCAAAGAAACAAAAGAAACTGATAAAAATGTTCCGCAAGAATGGAGTTATTATATACCTCAAACGGTTGGTACTGGGACTTCTTATCAACAAGAAGGAACATTAAAAACCACCATTACATTTGATGATAAAGGTAAAGCTATTAACATTAGTGTGAATGGCATTGGCGTGGGCGCATCAACTATTTGCGGTAAAAGCATTCAATTAGGTGATACTCGCGAATCAATTCAAGCGACTTGCGGCAAACCAAGCTTTATTAATAAACAACAACCATCTAGCGATCAACCTGAAAAAGATACAACCATCACTTATCAATATAATTCCACACCACCAGCGACATTAATCTTTGTTAACGGTGTGCTCACTGAGAATAAATGATATTGCATTTCAGCTGATAATACGTTACTTTTTAAAAATAAAATAAAAATAAGGATAATTTATGTTCGCACGTTTTTGGAGCTCGGCGCCTTTAACTCGTTTTGAATCTACTGCAGAGTTTAAAAATTTGGCACCACACATTGCTTTATTAAAAAACAAACGTAATGAACTCAAAGCAGCCGGCGACTCTCTAGGCGTTGGATCCGTCGACTACAAAAAATATATGCGCGTTAATGCACTACAAGAAGCGATCGATCAAGAAATAGATAAATTTAATCAAGATAATGAATTATCCTCTAAAGAATTCACTAAACAATTATTAAGTTGCATTCATAAACATGTTGACGGTTATGAATACACATTGAATTTGCCTCGTAATCAATATCGCGAATATGCAAGCAACGCTATTACAGCGGTAACTTATACTACCGCAGGCGCAGCTATTGTTTCTGGTATTGGACTTGTTCCTTCTTTATTTACCTGGTTGGTGGCCGCACCAAAAATAAATGATGAATCAAAAATATTACTGGGTCTTGATAAGCAACAAATGAGCGCCACTTTACAAATCATCGATCAACTATGCGAAATATTGCGAGAAATTGGTACTGACTTAGGATTAGCAGCAGATTGGCAAAAAGAATTTATCAATCAAAAGCCACATGAAAAAGCTTATGAAATTCCAAATGAATTTATTTGTCTTATCACAGGTGGTTTAATGAATGATCCTGTCATTTGCGTATTAGATTCACAAACCTATGAAAGAGCAGCCGTGACTAAATGGCTCAATGAAAAAGGCACCTCACCTTATAATCGTGAAGCACTTGGCGATAAAAAAATTAAAGATGTGCTAATCCCCAATATCGCTATTCGTGATCTCATCGAAAAAGCTCGCATGGATATGCCAACGCTAAACGATCAGGAACATCAACAGAATACAGTAAGCATATTGAAAGCAAATAAGAAATAATATCTCCTATCGATTACTTTCCATTTTATTGGATAAACGATCATATATTTCTTCTGATGAATTTAAATTTGCTGTTGCGATTGGCTGCTTTCCAAATAATTTCGGATCAAATTGTGTTGCTGATTTATTTTTCAATAAATATTTTGAGTCTAATAAAACTGTCTCATAAAAATTTTTTTCGCCTTTAAGGCCTTCAAGCTTTGAAAATAACGCCTGAGTCGAAATATTTAAATCATCTTCATCTTCAGTAATTGGAGTGACTTTTTGAAACAGGTCAAATTGTTTCTGCGTTAAACTAAAAGCAATACCTTCATCCCACTCACCATTTAGAATTAGTGTCATGATAGCAGCATGTTTATAAATATCAATTTCATGCTCCAATTTATTTTTATCAAATAGCGCGCAAAGAATACTCAATGAAGTAAAAAATCGCAATAACACATCACTACTCGGACGAATTTCATATTCACGCTCCATTTGTGTGAGTAAGTCAAAAATCATTTTCACAACATTGACAGGATAGTCAGGCACGGTGATGCCTGAAAAAATATCTTTATAAAAATAAGGAGTACGAATGGTCATATCAACTGATTCAGGTGCGTTTTTTAATACAAATAACTGCTTCGCACCAAAAATGATGGCAATAATCGGCAGTAAAGCATAAACATCTGATTTTATTCCTACCTTTTTATCTAGAAATTCCTCTGGCATATAAACAGGTGTGCCAACTTTATTTTCCATATATTCTAATTCATCATCTTCATTACTAACTTGTTTCGAAAAACCAAAATCAAGTAAATAAATATTAAATAAACCTGTTTTCTTATCAAAATTAACCCTAATATTAGAGCCTTTAAGATCACGATGAATAATCGCGTTGCCAGTGGAAGGTGTGTAATGATGCATCTGATTAAGACGCAAAATAATTTGTAATATGAGCTGTACTCTTTGTTGAAAAGTTAATAATTCTAATTCAGAAGCTAAAGAACTTTCATCCGAACTATTAAATAAATTACACCCAGGAATATATTCCATAACAAGATAAACATCTTGTTCCGACAACAATAAACCTTCGACATGATTATATCGGTGAAATAATCCTGCTTCAGTTTTTATACATCGAATTAAATTATCATATCTTTTTTGATTTAAATTAACTGGCACATCAAATTTTTTGATAGCAAATTTTTGACTTACATCAATTTTATTATTTTTTATATCATAGGGATGAGCGAGATATACTGTACCATATCGCCCTTTACCAAGTTTTTTTCGATAAACAAATGCAGCGTATTTGCCACGATATGAAGGATAATCGTCAGCAAAAATAACAGAATATTTTTTCAATTTTAATGTATCGCGAATTTTAGTTTTATTTATTTGTGGCATATTTTAATAATAATTTTATTTAGCCATAGTTGAGATTCTATAAACTAGTTGAGTAGAACTTTCTGCACCTTGCCAGGGTCGCGCATAAATCAAACGTATGATGGTTTGTTGCGGCACAATAAAAGCAGCAGATTTCATACGAAATGTCCAAATTTCAAATCCTGGCGCACCGATTAATTTTTCGGTTGGCTTTTGAAAATGATGCTTGATTGGCGAAACTAATTTCGCATCATATTCGCGCAAAAACCATGAATAGCCTGTGGTTGGATTTGACTTTAATTTGATAGAAAAAGTTTGACGATTTGCATCAATTGCAATATTAGTTTTATCTTCAGTATAAATATTATCAACGGTTTTATTAATTTGATTTGTTTGTGCATTTGCTATTGGTAACATGGTACACATGACAATTACACTAATTACACTTTGAAATGCGAATTTGTTATCCTGAGCGCAGCAAAGGATCTTAACAATTTTTAATAGATTCTTCGCCCTTTCGACAAGCTCAGGGCCCAAAATGACACTTCGTATCTTCAGCATAGTGTTTTTTTCTCCAAAGTTTTTAGTTTTGTCAAAAGCGCATTTAATAATTCAGTACTAATTTTAGCATCGATCGATAAATACCAATAACGCTCATCAGCAAAGTCTTGACATTTTACGGCATCTTTTTCAGTCATCACAATTGGATACGCATCAGTAAAATTTAAATGATTTTTATCATATTGAAAATGATCTGGAAATGAATGAGTAATCAGCTCGTATCCAGCTTGACGTAATGTATCAAAGAATTTTTCTGGATAACCAATTCCCGCAACGGCATGAATTTTTTTATATGGAAATTCAGTTATTGAATATTGTTTAGTTTGTTTTAGTGAATAGAAACCTTGTGCTATGATTTCCGTCTGATATTGATCAACAATAAAATCAACTGATTTTAATCGAGAGAGAGGCTCACGCAATGGCCCTGCTGGCAATAAATAGTGATTGCCAAATTGTCTCCCCGGATCAACCAGCACAATGTCAATATCACGCGCAAGTGCATAATGTTGTAATCCATCATCACTAATCACGATATTGCATTTTGTTGTAGATAATAGCGTTTCGACTGCCTGACATCGATCAACACAAACTACCACGGGACATTGCGTACGTCGTGCGATTAATACTGCTTCATCGCCTGCTTCTTGAGGAGATGTGCTTGCATCGACTATCAGTGAAGTTTTTTGCTTTTTGCCGCCATAGCCGCGACCCACGATCCCAGGCTGATAACCTTGAGTTTGAAGAAATTTTGCTAACGAAATCACGAATGGTGTTTTTCCTGTCCCGCCAACAGTTATATTTCCAACGATAATGACCGGAACAGGAAAACATTTAACTTTAAAAACATGCTGACGATACAACCAACGTCTGAATACAACAATCAATGCAAATAACCATGACAAAGGCAGCAGTATAAAAATCAGCAGATGATTTTTTTTTTGATACCATATACGTGTCACATCAAATTGCATTATTCACTACATCCAATGATTGAGGCGCATCTTTAAATTGCATGCGATATAGTTTTGCATACAACCCATCAAGCATGAGCAATTCAGCATGCGTACCAATTTCACAAATACGTCCATCATCCATCACGACGATTTTATCTGCATGCTCAACTGTTGAAAGACGATGAGCAATCACGAGTGTCGTGCGATTTTTCATTAATTCATCTAATGCAGATTGAATATGGCGTTCTGATTCTGTATCTAATGCTGATGTTGCTTCATCTAAAATAAGAATGGGCGAATCTTTTAAGACCGCGCGCGCAATAGCAATACGTTGCCGCTGACCACCTGAAAGCAACACACCATTTTCACCAATCAATGATGCCATGCCATTTGGTAATCGCTCAATAAATTCCATGGCATGAGCGGCTTTAGCTGCTTCAATAATCTCAGCTTCTGACACATTATCAAAGCGGCCATAAGAAATATTATTGGCGACTGTATCGTGAAACAATGTCACATTTTGCGACACCATTGCAAATTGGCGACGTAAGTCTTTTAATTGATAATCACGAATCGATACGCCATCTAATGAAATATCACCGCTAAAATGATGATAAAAACGCGGCAGTATACTAACTAGCGTTGATTTACCACTGCCTGATCGACCAACTAATGCCACAATTTGGCCTGGCTCAATGGTAAATGACACATTATCTAATACTTTTTTATTACCGTCATAAGTAAAACTAACATTGGAAAATTTAATTTCGCCTTTTGCGCGTTTTAACGTATATGTACCTGTATCGTCTTCTGGTGCCTCATCTAACATTTCAAACACATTTTGTGCCCCTGCTAAACCGCGGTATAATTTATTCTGCACAAAGGCTAAATCTTTCATTGGTTTTAAAAGTGCAAGCATCGCTGCTACCATCGCGACAAAACCACCAGGCGTTAATAATGAATCAGCAATATCTAATGTAGCAATGTAAAGCGTTAGTGATAATGCTGCTGCGGTAATCAATTGCACCGCTGAAACACTAATTGATCTTGCTGCCACTACTTTCATTTCGCGCTGACGATTTAAACGAGCAACACGATTAAATTTTTCAGCTTCATATGCTTGCCCTTCAAAAGCACGTACGACTTTGTAACCTTCAATATTTTCTTCTGCACGATGACTAATTTCGCCAATCGAATCTTGGATACTTAAACTTAACCGACGAATTCGTAAACTTGCCACACGCATAATCACAGTAACAAGCGGCAGCAAAACAAAATAAAGCAACGTTAATTTCCAATTAATCGTGAACATCACAATCACTAATCCAACAATTAAAAATAGTGATTGAATAGCAGTTGTTAATACATCGGCGCTGGCACTCGCGACTTGATCCACGCCGTACAAAAGAACAGATAATACTTGTCCAGTAGTCGTGTGGTCATAATATTTGGCTGGTAATCGTTGTAAATGTCCGAATAAATCTTGGCGCAAACACATGATGACACTGCGTGATGCAGAAGCAATATAATAATTAGAAAAGAAACTTGCGAAACCACGCAACAGAAATACACCCAGCACCAAGAAAGGTGCATAGTTTAAAAAATGATGATTTTTAGCAACTAATCCGCGATTGAGCAGTGGTTTTAAGAAATAAATAAACCATGCATCAACGCCGGAATAAACCATGCTAGCGATTGCTGCAATGACTAATGCGATCCAATAACGGCGGATATAAATAAAAAGCCGCGAATAAATATGAAATGCATTTGCTATTTTTTGATCTTCTTTTTTAATTTTAAATTTTGACATGTGATTATTTCTATGATTTTCAAAGTCATGTATCCTATCACATAATCATTATGTGCTTAAATAAATTTAATAAAACTGTGCAATAAGCTATTGAAAATATATACTAAGCCAAGCAAAAATAAGGCTTCTTTTGATCTTGTTAAGGTGGGCGATCATGCAACAGACTCAAGCTATCATTGAAGGTGCGTTTCTTGAACGCAATCAACTTTCGCCACAAAATGTTTCAGCTGAAATAAAACAATCTGTTGACTCAGTCATTGATCTTCTTGATCAAGGAAAATTACGTGTAGCTGAAAAAATTAATCAAGAATGGATCACGTATGAATGGGTGAAAAAAGCGGTTTTATTATATTTTCGCATTAATGATAATCAAACCTTTCCAGCTGGTTTTACTCAATTTTATGACAAAGTTCCGCTTAAATTTGCCCATTATTCTTCTGATCAATTTGCTGCTGACAATGTGCGAATCGTGCCTCATGCCTTAGCAAGAAAAGGTGCTTACATTGCGCCTAATACCATTCTTATGCCTTCCTATATTAATCTTGGTGCATACATAGACAGTGGCACACTCATTGATACATGGGCAACCGTAGGCTCTTGCGCGCAAATAGGTAAAAACGTGCATCTTTCAGGCGGCGCTGGTATTGGTGGAGTTTTAGAGCCATTGCAAGCTAATCCAACCATTATTGAAGATAATTGTTTTATAGGTGCACGCTCTGAGGTGGTTGAAGGCGTGATCGTTGAGGAAGGATCCGTGATATCCATGGGCGTCTATCTCGGACAAAGTACACGAATTTATGACCGTGCTACTGGCAGCATTTCCTATGGGCGCATACCCGCTGGATCGGTTGTAGTAGCAGGCAATTTGCCAAGTGAAGATGGAAAATACAGCCTTTATTGCGCTGTGATTGTAAAACAAGTCGACGCCAAAACACGTGCTAAGCTGACATTAAATGAATTACTTAGGAATATAAATGAATGATCATGAATACCGAGATGTCAATCGTCACAGAGCTTGCCTCTGATCTAATCGAATGCGCCTCTATCACTCCGCATGATGCCGGCTGCCAGAAAATATTGAGTAATAAATTAAGCAAAATGGGCTTCCACTGTGAACACATGCCCATTGGTGAAGTCGACAATCTTTACGCACGCTTTGGTAAAAATACCCCTCTCATTGTCTTTGCTGGCCATACTGATGTCGTCCCTTCAGGACCAGAACCAGATTGGATATCTCCACCTTTTGAGCCTGAGATACGCGACGGATATTTATACGGACGCGGCACGTCAGATATGAAGGGCGCCATTGCTGCAATGATCATCGCGGTAGAAAAATTTTTGCAAGAACAGCCTGAATTTGATGGCTCCATCGCTTTTCTTCTAACCAGTGATGAAGAAGGCCCATCCATTAACGGCACACGCGAAGTAGTAAAAATCCTAGAAAATCGCGGCGAAAAAATTGATTTTTGTATTATTGGCGAGCCAAGCAGTGAAAAAGAAATCGGTGATCAAATTCGCATTGGCCGACGTGGTTCATTGAGCGCAAGGTTAGTCATTCATGGAAAGCAAGGTCATGTTGCTCACCCACATTTAGCTAAAAATCCTATTCATATGGGCTTACAAGCCTTAGATGATTTGTCTCATATCGAATGGGATAGAGGCAACGCTGATTTTCCTCCCACGACATTTCAAATTAGTAATATTCATGCAGGAACTGGCGCAGGAAATGTCATTCCTGGTCATCTTGAAGTACAGTTTAATTTTCGTTTTTCGACCGCAGTTTCCGTCGAAATTTTGCAAGAAAGAACCGAAGAAATTTTACACAGAAACAACCTCGATTATGATATTTACTGGGGAGTTGGCGCTGAACCATTTCTTACCCGTCAGGGAAAATTAATTAAAGCGACCCAAGAAGCGATTCAAGATGTCACTGGTTTCCACACCAAACTATCAACTGGCGGCGGCACATCAGACGGTCGATTCATTGCTAAAACGGGTGCTGAAGTCATTGAACTTGGCACATCACATGCGACCGCGCATCACGTCAACGAATGTGTAAAAGTAATTGATTTAGACATTCTTTCAGAGTGTTATCATAAAATCTTAATGTATTTGTTTCGCTAAATATTTTTAAATTTACTCATTAAACATTTGCTATCCAAGATAATAATGATTATCATTTGCAAAATTAACAAATAATGAGGATTGACCTATGTGGGGCGCAGCCATTATCACCTTTCGTGAAGTGTTCGAAATAGCAATAATTTTATGTGTGGTTTTAGCTGCAACAAAAGAAATTCCGCAGCGCAATAAGTGGATTAGTATTGGTATTGCTGCAGGCATGATTGGCGCAGGATTATTTGCGTTAATCACTGAAACGGTTTCATTGCTTTCAGGCGATGCCGGAAAGCTTTACTTCAATGCTGGTATTTTGTTAACAGCCACCGCCATGATCATCTGGACGGTTGTATGGATGAAACAACATAGCCGTTCAATCGTTAGCAATTTAAAACAAGTAAGCCAATCTATTGCTGCGGGTGAAACGCCGCTTTACATGCTTGCAACCGTCGTTGGCCTTGCTGTCACACGCGAAGGCAGTGAAATTGTTGTGTTTCTTTACGGCATGTTTGCTGCAGGACAAGTGACCTGGATAAGCCTTTTATTAGGTAGTTTAGTAGGTGTCGGTATGGGCGTGATATTTGGCTTATTTATGTATTACGGACTCTTGCGCGTTTCCATCAAATATACTTTCCAATTCACCAGCATTTTATTAACGTTTATCGCCGCAGGCATGGCCGCTAATGCAGCAGGCAAATTAGTCAAAGCAGGCTTACTTCCCATTATCATTAACACCTTATGGGATACCTCATCTTTGCTATCACAAAAAAGTATCATCGGCCGTTTCTTGTATATTTTAGTTGGCTATCAAGATCATCCAAATGGCATGCAAGCATTATTTTACATTGGAACAATAGCGGTTATTTATTTTGTTTCGCGCAGTAAGTTACTGCAAAAGGCATAAACGTCTATTCCTTTTGATCAATAGCTATGCGGACACAGTGATAACGGGATACTCAGTCAATTTAATATCTCTAGTAATAATCACTAAATCATATAATTTTGCTTGCATAACAAGTATTCGATCAAAAGGATCGGCATGTAACATGGGCAAGTCTGCTACTCCTATGCATTCTTCAGGATTAATAGGTAATATTTTAAATCCTTCAATTGCCACCGCTTCCAACAAATTATGCGGCAACGTAATTCGCCCTATGCTTTTCTTAATTGCCATTTCCCAGAATGATGCACTGCTAATAAAAATCTCGTTTGCTCTATCGCAAAGAATTTTTTTTGCCTTTGTATGTATTTTTTCTGGTTCCGTTAGCCACCAAAGAACAACATGTGTATCCAATAAATAATGCATTATTTCCCATCCTGGTAAAATTGCTTTAACAGATCATCTGGCAAAGGAGCATCAAAATCATCGCTAATTTTAATGAGACCTCTTAGCTGACCCCCATGCCTTTCGGATACTGTTTCTGAATAAGCAATTAAACGAACAAGTGGCTTGCCATCTCGAGCGATAATAATGTCATCGCCTTTTAATACTCTATTGATTAATTTAGAAAAATTTGTTTTTGCCTCGTGAATATTGATTAGCATATTAATATCCTCATTATTAAATTTATTATAATGGACTAACTTGGCTTAGTCAACATTAAAAAATGGCAATAGAAATCATATGTCTGATAAAAATTTTGATAACAAAAATAATAAAAATATAACATTGCACAGAACATTATTCTGGTTTAACCTTACGCGCTCGTGACTTGGAGAGATGTCCGAGCGGTC
>CAZKUQ010000012.1:11589-25478 GCA_964555965.1 uncultured Coxiellaceae bacterium | reverse complement strand
TTCGCCAATAATGGTGTTGCAGATATTAAGATGAGTAAAGAAGGGGTTTGCGGCTAATGCTTTTGCACCATCAAACTTAATACAATTGAGACCTATATCAAGATGAGTAAGTTTAATATTAGCTAGCATTTTGGCGCCTTCGTCACTGATCTCATTGCCATATAAATTTAATTCCTGGATTTCAGGATGCTTAGCTAAAAATTTGCAAAGTTCAGGAATGTCATTGTCAGTAATTTGTCTGTTATATAAGTCTAACTTACCATTTTTAATAAATTGTGGTTGCTGAAGCAACATTGAAATTCTAGTTGGTGAATTTTTATTTGGCATTTAAGTGACACTCTTCGTTGGCAAATTTAATTATTAAGTAATTGTATAGGAAAAATATTAATAGAATATTAAATAGATTTAACGGATTACGTGAGCATTTTAGTTGTGTGTAAGCTAAGCCACCAGTTTAACAGATACAAAATCTTTGTTTATTATCTCATTAGCTTGATTTTCTACCATATGATGATTCAAGCTTTGTGCGGATATTTCATTTTCCCATCGACTGATAACGAGAGAAGCAACGCCATTTCCAATAAAATTGACAAGAGATCTCGTTTCACTCATGAAACGATCAATTCCAAGAATTAGTACAATGCCAACGGGTGGTATTGCTGGAACAACTGATAATGTTGCAGCAAGTGTTATGAAACCTGCACCCGTTACGCCTGCTGCGCCTTTGCTAGATAACATGGCGACAGCAAAAAGAGCAAATTGTTGGGTGACAGTTAATTGAATTCCTAATGCTTGGGCAATAAATAAAGCGGCTAATGTAATATAAATATTTGTTCCATCTAAATTAAATGAATAGCCCATTGGTACCACCACACCCACTGTTTCTTTTTGGCAGCCAAGTTTTTCTAATTTACGCAATAATTGCGGCAATGCAGATTCGCTTGATGAAGTTCCTAATACGAGAAATAATTCAGGTGCAATGTATTTTAAAAACCGGATGATTGAAAATCCTGCTAACTTGGCAATGAGACCTAATATGACAAATACGAATAAGAAGCCAGTTAAATAAAATGTTCCAATTAATCCAAGTAATGGCACAAGAACATGACCGCCTAATTTACCGATAGTAAATGACATGGCACCGAAGACACCAATCGGCGCGGTATACATAATTATTCGAATTATTTGAAATAAACTTTCAGTGATTTTTTCCATTCCTTCAAGAAGCGTTTTTGAACGGTTTTCACCAATCACAAGTAATGAAACGCCAAAAAGAATAGCGATTAATACGATTTGCAACATATCACCTTTGGCAAATGGTTCAACAATGCTTGTTGGAATAAGGTTTTGCAGAAAATCTATAAAAGAAAGTTTCTCTGCACTTTCTAAGAAACGCATTACTGGTTGTTTATCTAATAGATTTAGATTGGCGTGAATTAATGATCCAGGTTTGATAATTGATGCAGCAGCCCAACCAATTAAAAGCGCGATAGATGAAACAATTTCAAAATAAACAAAAGCTTTTATTCCAATTTTACCAAGCTTTTTTAGTGTGCCGGTTTGTGCAACACCGGTTGCGATGGTAAGAAAAACAATGGGACCAATAAAAAGTTTGATAAGCTTAATAAAATTGGTTCCAAGTGGTTCCATTAAAATTGCTAATTTCGGATTGAGCACACCTAAAGTGCAACCACAAACGAAGGATAATACAACCCAAAAATAAAGTGATTTAATCAGTTTCATATTCAGCATTAATCTCGAAAATAATCTGTGTCTTATTTGTTAACGCGAGTTCTTGTTAAGTGATTCAGCGAGAATGTAGTCATGCCAGCCGCGCGTTTTTTGCGCGAGGTGGCATGACAATTTTCTCAACCGAGATTCGCGTTGTTAGCATTTATTTTGCTAACGATGTTTAAATAATAAAGTTACCCGATTTTGCAAATATCAATTCTATATAATTATTTAGCCATAATGGTTAAGGAAACCTTAAAATAATCTCGAAAGAAGGAATGTTGATTCATTATTTCATCATCTGTTTTAACTGACTCGATAATTTTTCAAGCGCTACTTCAATTTCCGCCTTTTTATTTTTTTCTTTTTCAACCACCTCTGCTGGTGCGCGATCAATAAAATTTGGATTTTGTAATTTATTTTCAATCATTGTTAAATCTTTTTGTAATTTGGCAATTTCTTTTTGTAAGCGGGCAGACTCTTCTTTTACATCAATTAAATCAGCCATCGGAATAAAAATTTCTAATTCACCAACAAACGCGGATGCAGAAGTGGGCGGTGTTTCATTGGTTTGCAGCCAAGCAATATTTTCTAACTTCGCTAATTTTTTCAACATTAAATCATTTGTTTTTACACATTGATGATCGAATGTAGTGCCTTTGCGTAATAATACGGATAGCTGTTTTCCTGGAGAAATATTCATTTCACTGCGCACGGTGCGAATGGCAATAATTACATTTTTCAACCATTCAATTTCTTTGAATGCCACCTCATCAATTTGATTTTTATCTGCGATCGGATATGCGGTTAACATAATGCTATCAACTTTTTCTCCAATTAATGATGCAATACGTTGCCAAATTTCTTCGGTGATAAACGGCATAATGGGATGTAATAATCGCAATAATATTTCCAATACGTTCACAAGCGTGTGACGTGTGCCGCGAAGCATTTCAACAGAAGTATCAGGAGAATTTAAAATTGGCTTCGACAATTCTAAATACCAATCACAAAATTCATTCCAAGTAAAATCATAAAGTGTTTGTGCAAATAAATCGAAACGAAATTCTTTTAACACACGATGTGCTTCTTCAATGGTTTTTTGCAAGCGTGATAGAATCCAGCGATCTGGTAATGATAATAATTTATTACCATTGATCTCATGTCCTTCGGTATTCATTAACACATAACGTGAAGCATTCCATAATTTATTACAGAAGTTACGATAACCACCAAGACGATTAATATCAAATCGAATTTCGCGTGTATATGATGCCATGGAGCAAAAAGTGAAGCGCAATGAATCAGTACCAAAACTTGGTATGCCTTCCGGAAATTCTTTTCGTGTCGCTTTTTCAATTTTTTGCGCCATCGCTGGTTGCATTAATCCGAAAGTGCGTTTTTTAACGAGAGAATCAATATCTATGCCATCGATTAAATCAATTGGATCTAACACGTTGCCTTTTGATTTAGACATCTTATGGCCTTCTGCATCGCGAATGAGACCAGTAATATAAACTTCACGGAATGGAACTTGTTTCGTGAATTTTAAGCTCATCATGATCATGCGCGCGACCCAAAAGAAAATAATATCGAATCCAGTCACTAACACATTAGTCGGAAAAAATGTTTTTAAATCGTCAGTTTGATTTGGCCAGCCTAATGAAGAAAATGGCCATAATGCAGATGAAAACCAAGTGTCTAATACATCTTCATCTTGTGCGAGTTTAATATCATCACTTAATTGATGACGTTTTCTTGCATCTTGTTCGTCATAACCAACATAACTATTTCCTGCATCATCGTACCAAACCGGGATACGATGTCCCCACCAAAGTTGGCGGCTGATACACCAATCTTCAATGTTATTCATCCATTGAAAATAAGTTTTATCCCAATTTTCCGGAATAAATTTCACGTCGCCATTTTTGACAGCATCAATCGCGGGCTTCGCTAATTCTTTTGAATTCACATACCATTGATACGTTAAATATGGCTCAATCACTGCATTCGTGCGATCACCGCGCGGCACTTTTAATTTATGCTTATCAATTTTTTCTATTAACTGTTGTGCTTCTAAATCATGAATAATTTTTTCACGTGCTTTAAATCTTTCTAACCCTTGATATTGTTTTGGTGCATTTTCATTAAGATGCGCGTTTGATGTGAAAATATTAATGGGTTCAAAATTGTGACGCGCACCAACTGCATAATCATTAAAATCATGTGCTGGTGTGATTTTCACGCAGCCGGTTCCAAATAGGGGATCAACATAAGTATCAGCAATAATTGGAATAGTTCTCTCTGTCAGCGGTAATTTAACATGTTTGCCAATTAAGCGTTGAAACCGTTCATCATCAGGATGAACAGCAACCGCCACGTCACCTAATAATGTTTCTGGTCGTGTTGTTGCAACAATAATGTAATCATTACTATCAATGAGCGGATAACGAATATAAAAAAGTTTTCCATCTTCTTCTTCGTTAATCACTTCTAAATCTGAAATCGCTGTTAATAAAATCGGATCCCAATTAACTAAACGTTTGCCGCGATAAATTAAACCTTCTTCATATAAGCGGATAAATACTTCGCGAACAGCATGCGAAAGATTTTCATCCATGGTGAAACGTTCACGCGTCCAATCCATGGATGCACCAAGACGACGATATTGTTGTGTAATCATGCCGCCTGATTCTTCTTTCCACGCCCAAATTTTTTCAACAAATTTTTCACGGCCTAAATCATGTCGTTTTTTATTTTCAAGATTAAGTTGTCGTTCGACTACCATTTGCGTCGCGATACCTGCATGATCAGTTCCCGCTTGCCAAAGTGTATTGTCGCCGCTCATACGATGATAACGAATCAAAATATCCATGAGAGTTGATTGAAATCCATGTCCCATATGTAAACTGCCAGTGACATTAGGTGGTGGTAACACAATTGAAAATGAATTGCCTTTGCGTGAAGGTGCAAAATATCCTTTCATCTCCCAAGTTTGATACCAATTTTGTTCAATAGATTGCGGGTGATAAATTTTTTCAATTGTCATGGCAAATTCACTTTTATTTTTTGTGTGGTTAATTCACAGCCTAAATCACGATATTGTCGATAACGATGGCGAGCTAATTGCTGTATAGTTGGTTCGGAAAAAATAATTTCAATTATCTCATCGAATTGTTGATAAAACTCAGGAAGCTCGTGACTAAGGTTAATCATAAAATGAGATAAATGTACTGATGGTTTTGCATAACCAATTTCAATGGGCGCAGAAATCTCTTTATTTTCAGCGGTTAGTTGATGCGGCACAAAACTATCTTCTCGAAATGTCCATAATAAAGCATCTAATTTTTTTGCTTCATCGATTGATGAAGTATGAACATAAACATTTTTTTGTTCAGTAAATTTTTTTTCAATTATCTGGCAAGCAAAAACAAACGCTTGCATTTTACTTGCCTCTTCAAGAATAAAAAAATTAACTTTCATGTGTTATTCCGAACGATCAATGAGATATTGCATTAACAAAGGCACCGGACGACCAGTTGCCATGCGTTCGCTAGTGCCCATCATCATGGCAGCAGTGCCTGCTACATCAAGATGAGCCCATTGAAATTTTTTCGTAAATCTCGACAAAAAGCACGCTGCGGTAATGGTACCTGCCGAACGTCCGCCAGTGTTTGCCATATCAGCAAATGGGCTTTTAATTTGCTCTTGATACTCCTCCCAAAATGGTAATTGCCATGCGCGATCATGACATTCAACACCTGCACGCAATAAATCTTTTGCCAATTTTTCATCATTTGCGACTAGACCTGTTGCATGAAAGCCAAGTGCAATCACCACTGCACCAGTTAATGTTGCAATATCAATGACGACATCGGGTTTGTATCGTTCGCAATAAGTGAGTGCATCAGCTAATACTAATCTGCCTTCGGCATCAGTACTAATGACTTCAATGGTTTGTCCTGACATGCTGGTTAAAATATCTTCTGGTTTATAGGCTGTGCCGCCTGGCATATTTTCAACTGCTGCAATAATGCCGACAATATTAATGGGTAATTTTAATTCTGCTGCAGATTTAATAGTGCCAAGCACGCTTGCAGCACCACACATGTCGTATTTCATGCCAACCATGCTATCAGCAGGTTTTAGCGAATTACCCCCAGTATCAAATGTGATGCCTTTGCCAACTAAAGCCACAGGTGCTTCAGTTTTTTTCGTGCCTTTGTATTCCAGCACAATTAATTTTGCATCTTCAGCACTGCCTTGAGAGACACCAAGTAATGCGCCCATGCCAAGTTTTTTCATCTCATGTTCTTCGAGAATTTTCACGGAAACAGATGAATAGTCTTTTGCTATCGTTTTAGCTTGATTAGCAAGATAGGAAGGCGTGCAAATATTGCTAGGCATATTCCCAAGATTTTTAGCAAGCTCTACCCCATGGGCGACTGCTAGGCCTTGTTTTAAAGCTATTTCACATGCTTTTTGTTGTTTTGTGTCGGAAAGGTGCAAGGTGATTTCTTTCAGAGCAATCGCTGGATCTTTCTCACTTTTAAATTGATCAAAGCGATAAAGTGTATCACTGATGGTTTCGGTTAAAAATTTTACTTTCCAAGCGATATCTTTTTTATCAACAGCAATTTCGGTGAGATAGCAAATCAAAGAAGTGGTTTTTGAGTTGATCAGACTTTTAACAGTTGCCGCAATGAGTTTGCGATAAGCGCTTGTTGAAACATTATCTTCTTTGCCGCAACCAACTAATAAAATTTGTTCAAACGGATTTTCACCAACCTGAAAAAGTGCGAGTGTTTGCCCAGATTTCCCGGAAAATACGCCTTTTTTGATGAGGTTACTAATGGCGTGTTGTGTGGCTTTATCAAGTGTCTGTGCTGCGGGAGATAATTTTCCATCTTCAAAAACACCGACAATAAGACAGGATTTAGATTCTTTTTCAGGATGAGTCACTTTCAGGTTAAACTTCATATGTAGCTCCAGGGAAGCGCGATGTTATTTAAGTGTGTCATCCCACTTTCACGGGGATGACAGCTAATTTTTAGGTGAGTTCACCTATTTACTTTTCCATTTCACAAGTTTATTCAAAAAAAAAGATTTGTCACTCGAAGATTGAGGATATAATGTGAATCGCTACGGGTATATATATCAGAAAGGTAAGTAAAAACGTGATCATCAATCGTTATCTCACACGTGAAGTAATGAGCGCATTGTTAATAGTAGTGTCAATATTAATGTTGGCTTTTTTGAGTCAGCAAGTCGTCCGATACTTAAATTATGTGGCTATTGGTAAAATTCCAACAAATATTTTGTTGCAACTCATCTCTTTCGAAATTCCTTATTTACTAGCTTTATTGTTACCACTCGGCCTTTATCTTGGTATTTTACTAGCCTATGGCCGATTACATGCTGACCATGAAATGGCAATTTTGCAGATGAGTGGTTTTGGCAATCGTCGCATTTTGCGATTAACCATGTGGATTGGTCTTGTGGTAATGACAATTGTTTTATCGCTCATGCTATGGGTAAATCCGTGGATTTCTGCTAAACGACAAGTATTAATGAAAAGAGATGGGGCATTACATCTCATTCAAACCATGATTCCTGGACGTTTTCAAGTCAGTCCAGATGGAACGCATGTGATGTTTGTTGAAAAAATGTCGCTTGATCGCGAACGTGCTGAAAATGTTTTTATAGCGAAAGAAAAACAAGATCCCGATCATCCTGATCAACGTACTTGGATGTTGGTACTTGCTAATCAAGGTTATCAAACAAACCTTAAAGGATTTTCTGAGCCTTTTTTTGTAACGGTCGATGGGTATCGCTATGAAGGAACACCAGGAGAAAATGATTACAAAATTATTCAATTTAAAAAATATATGGTGAGAATTTTGCAGCCATATTCACGTGAAATACATCAAGATGATGAAGCACTTCCTACGTCTGATTTATGGCAAGAATATAATCATAATGCAACTTTATCAGCGCAATTGCAGTGGCGTATTTCAATCGCTTTATCAGCACTTTTGTTAGCATTGTTAGCGGTGCCGCTTAGTTATGTGAGGCCGAGAAAGAGTCGTTATATTATTTTATTACCGGCTATTTTAATTTATATGGTTTATATCAATATGCTTTATGTTGCACGTCACTGGGTAGTGCAATCTTATGTGCCTATTTCACTTGGTATGTGGTGGGTGCATAGCATCCCTATTGTGCTCATGTTGCTGATATCATGGCTTCAGTCTCGTCAATTAAAAAGCGCAGCATTGTGATGATGAAATTAATCGAACGTTACATTATTAAATCAGTTATTTTTTCTACGTTACTCACGTCAGTCGTTATTCTTGGCATCATATTTTTATTATCCATCTTAGCTGAATTTAAAAATATTGGTGAAGGAGATTATAGTTTATGGCAAGCAATGATGTTTGTTTTGATGCGTTTGCCAAATCAACTTTATCAATTTTCACCGATGTTAATTTTATTAGGTAGTGTGATTGGGCTAAGCATATTATCATCACATCGTGAATTATCAGTGATGCGTGCAGCAGGATTTTCTACACGACAAATTAGTTTTAGTGTGATCTATGCTGTTTTATTTCTAACAATCATCATAGGATTGATAGGCGAATTTTTTGCACCAAATTGGAGTTATAAGGCAGAAATTCGCAAGGAAAACGCGCAAAATGCAGGTGAAGCAGTGATTACGTCGTCGGGCGTTTGGTTTCATGTCGATAATAATTTTATTCACGTACAACGTGTTGTCGATAGACAATTATTAGAAGGGGTGACGCGATATCAGTTTGATAGTCATCATCAATTACAAGCAGCTTATTATGCGAAAACATTGGTACAAGAAAATGATAAGTGGGTAATGAAAGATGTTGTCAAAACTAGTTTTTATCATGATCGAACACGTAGTCAATCGATACCAAAAATAGATTGGAAATTAAAATTAAATACAAATTTATTAAATGTTGGATTAGTTGATCCGAATGAAATGTCGTTATCCAAATTAGCTAAATTTTCAAATTACCTTGAACAAAATGGACTGCAATCAAGCGAATATCAATATGAATTTTGGCAACGTGTATTTAAGCCGATCGCTGCGATTATCATGATTTTTTTGGCGATTCCTTTTGTGCTCGGTACAATGAGCGCAAGCCCGCTTAGCATGCGTTTGGTGATCGGCATTTTAACAGGATTTGGATTTTTTATTTCGAATTCATTGTTAGGGCAGCTTTGTGTTGTGTATCAAGTGCCTGCATTATTGGCCGCTATCTTGCCGCTGATTTTGTTTGCTTTAATCGGATTTTATCTTTCAAGACAAATTATTCGACAATAGTGCTCTTGAATATTTTCGTGACAAGAATATAGTATGGCGCAATATTTGGTTACATTAATTAGGGTGGATTGGGCATTTTTGCCGTCATTCATCAAGATCAAATGAAGGAGAAAAAATATAATGACAATTGATGCGCATCAAGAAAAATTAAATTTTCAAACTGAAGTAAAACAATTACTCGATATCGTTGTTCATTCTCTTTATAGCAATAAAGAAATTTTTCTGCGTGAATTAATTTCTAATGCATCTGATGCAATTGATAAATTACGTTTTGAAGCATTATCAAATCCAGCATGGTATGAATCTGATTCCGATTTAAAAATTCGTATTTCATACGACAAAGATGCTCGTACCATTACGATTAGCGATAATGGTATCGGCATGAGCCGCGATGAAGTCATTGCAAATCTTGGAACTATTGCAAAATCAGGCACACGAGAATTTTTATCTCGCTTAACAGGGCAACAAAAAGAAGATGCGCATTTAATTGGGCAATTCGGTGTTGGATTTTATTCTTCATTTATTGTGGCAGATAAAGTGACAGTGCATTCGCGACGTGCAGGATTAGGCGCTGAATATGGCGTGTCTTGGGAATCCGCTGGTGATGGTGAATATACAGTTGCAAACACTGAAAAATCAGCGCGTGGTACGGACATTATTTTACATCTTAAATCCGATGAAGATGATTTTTTAAATGATTGGCGCTTGCGCGGTATTATTACCAAATATTCAGATCACTTAAACTTGCCAATTCAAATGCACAAGATGGATGAGCATGGCAAAACGAGTAGCGAATGGGAGACGGTAAATAAAGCAACAGCATTATGGACGCTGCCAAAAAATGACATTAAGTCTGATGAATATAAAGAATTTTATAAACACATTGCACATGATTTTGAAGATCCATTAGCGTGGACACATCATAAAATTGAAGGTAGTCACATCAATTACACTTGTATTTTATATTTACCCGCGAATGCACCATTTGATATGTGGCAGAGGGATGCGCGTCATGGATTAAAATTATATGTACAGCGTGTTTTTATCATGGATCAAGTCGAGCAATTCTTGCCGCATTATTTGCGGTTTGTTCGTGGTGTGTTAGATACGAATGTTTTGCCGCTTAATATTTCTCGTGAAATTTTACAAGATCATCCAACGATTCCAAAAATTCGTTCAGCTTTAGTGCGTCATGTGTTAGATCTATTAGAAAAAATTGCAACAGAAGATCCACAAAAATATGCACAATTTTGGCGTGAATTTGGATTGGTATTAAAAGAAGGTCCAGCAGAAGATTATACTAATCGTGAACGTATCGCAAAGTTATTACGATTTTCTTCGACGCGAACTGATGTTGCAGAACAAACGGTGACATTAGATGAATATATTGGACGAATGAAAGCAAATCAGCAGAAAATTTATTATATTACCGCTGAAAATTTTAACGCTGCTAAATCAAGTCCGCATTTAGAAATTTTCCGTAAAAATAATATTGAAGTTTTATTATTATCTGATCGTATCGATGAATGGCTGCTAGGTCATTTAAGTGAATATAACAGCAAGCCATTTCAATCTGTTGCTAAAGGCGATTTGCAAATTGATGAATTAACAAGTGATATTGAAGAAAAAAGTGAAGAAGAAAAAAAAGAAGTTTCTCAACAACATGAGTATGAGTCACTCATCAAGCAAATTAAAGAAATGTTGGGTGATCAAGTCAAAGAAGTGCGTTTATCGCATCGTTTAACAACATCGCCCGCTTGTCTTGTGCGTGATCAAAATGCATTAGGCCCGCAAATGGAGCGGTTGTTACGCGCAGCCGGGCAGCATGTTGCTGAAGTCAAACCTATCTTTGAAGTCAATCCTGATCACGCGATTATCTTACGCATGCAAAAAGGATTGGAAAATGAAAAGTTAAATGAATGGGTGCACATTTTATATGATCAGGCATTATTAGCAGAGGGAAGTGCGCTGACTGATCCTGCTGCCTTTGTAACACGCATGAATAAATTATGGATGGAAATGTTTAGTTAATTTGGAGATCTGTTATGTTAATTGGTGTCCCAAAAGAAATTAAAAATTTTGAATATCGAGTTGGTCTAATTCCAAGTAGTGTGCGTGAATTAATTACACATGGCCATCAAGTATTAGTACAAAAAGGTGCTGGTGAGAAAATTGGTTTTGATGATCATTCTTATCAACAAGTTGGTGCAACCATTACAAATTCAGTCGAGGAAATTTTTCAGCAAGCAGAGATGATTATTAAAGTAAAAGAACCACAAGCACATGAATGCAAAATGTTACGAGAAAATCAGGTGTTATTTACCTATTTACATTTAGCACCTGATCCAGAACAAGCTAAGTTATTACAAGAATCAGGTTGCGTAGCGATTGCTTATGAGACAGTCACCAATGTTCATGGCGGATTACCGTTGCTTGCGCCTATGAGTGAAGTCGCGGGTAGAATGGCAATTCAAGCAGGTGCGACAAGTCTCGAAATTAAAAATGGTGGACGCGGTATGTTATTAGGCGGTGTACCAGGTGTTGCGCCAGCAAAAGTAGTGGTGATAGGCGGCGGAGTGGTAGGGACAAATTCTGTGCGCGTGGCGATGGGAATGGGTGCACATGTGGTTGTGATCGATAAATCTCTCGAACGTTTATATCACCTTGATCTGCAATTTGGCTCGAAAATTAATACGATTTATTCAACGACTGATGCAATTGAAGAACATGTGTTAAGTGCTGATTTAGTGATTGGTGCCGTATTAATTCCAGGTGCGTCAGCGCCGAAATTAGTCACCAAAAATATGTTAAGCCGCATGCGACCAGGTTCTGTTATTGTCGATGTATCGATTGATCAAGGCGGATGTTTTGAGACAAGTAAAGCAACAACACATGAAAATCCAACTTATGTGATTGATGGTGTCGTGCATTATTGTGTGGCGAATATGCCAGGCGCTGTACCGCGTACATCAACATTTGCATTGAATAATGCCACCTTACCTTTTGTACTTGCATTAGCAAATGATGGCTATAAACAAGCAATGAAACGTAATCATCATTTAATGCATGGATTAAATATTTGTAATGGCAGAATTACTTATAAAGCAGTTGCTGAAGCATTAAATCAACCGTATACACCAGCTGAACAATTGATTGCATAAACCCTGCAGCTTGCTGCGGGACTTTACTGGTGGGGATTCTTAAGGGGAGAAGCGGTAGCTCTCCCCTTAAGTCGCGAGCGCGAATTGACTTCGCGCGAAACGATACAAACATTGATCGGAGTGTAAGAATGTTAACGTGTTTTGCGACAACAAATGAGGCATGTATTCCAGTTATATTAGTCACACAAAGTGATTATGTCATATGGTTGGAAAAGCAATCGATACAAATAAAATCTTGGTTAGCGGCAACACAATTTCGTGCAGAAATTGGTGCAACACGCCTCATTCCTAATCAAGACGGCAGTATTTTTGCTGCACTTTGTTGTGTATCTGATAAGCAAAATTTATGGGATGTTGGACATCTTCCTTATTTTTTACCAGAAGGAAAATACCAATTTGATACATCAGAATTACCAAAAAATTATCTTGTCGATGAAGATTGTTATGCGATTGCTTGGGGACTGGGAGCATATCAATTTTTAAAATATAAACAAGCAAATCGTCAGCCTGCTGCACTTGTGTCATCCCTGCGAAAGCGGGGATCCATAGAAGACGATTCCCGCTTTCGCGGGAATGACATGATGCAAGTGGAAAATATCGTTGAATCAATTTATTACACGCGTGACTTAATAAATATGCCAACGGAAGAGATGGGGCCATCAGAGTTAGCAAAATCAGCAGAAAATTTAGCAAAAAATTTTGGTGCGACATGCACACAAATTGTTGGAGAAGATTTATTAAAACAAAATTATCCCCTCATACACACCGTTGGCCGTGCATCAGATGATGCACCGCGATTAATGGATATTCGCTGGGGTAAAGCAGCACATCCTAAATTAACGCTGGTTGGAAAAGGAGTGTGTTTTGATACGGGCGGGTTAGATATCAAACCTTCTTCTGCTATGTTGTTAATGAAAAAAGATATGGGCGGTGCTGCACATGTGTTGGGATTAGCGCGCATGATCATGGCGGCTAACTTGCCGGTTCAATTACGCGTATTAATATCTGCAGTAGAAAATGCAGTATCGGGTGATGCGTATCGTCCTGGTGATGTGATAAAGAGTCGTAAAGGAATCACCGTTGAGGTTGGTAACACAGATGCAGAAGGTAGATTAGTGGTTGCTGATGCATTAACAGAAGCGGCCAGTGAATCACCTGATTTATTAATTGATATGACAACACTCACGGGTGCAGCACGTGTTGCACTTGGTACAGAATTACCAGCTGTTTTTGCAAATGATGATGCAATCGTTGATGAGGTAATTAAACAAGGAAATTTGCAATCAGATGTCATGTGGCGTATGCCATTATTTGCACCTTATCGCGAACATTTGAATAGCCAGATTGCCGATATTAATAATAACTCTTCTGATCCATATGCAGGTGCAATTTCTGCCGCATTATTTTTAAAAGAATTTGTGCCAGATAATATTCCGTGGCTGCATTTTGATTTAATGGCATGGAATACCAAGCCTCGTCCAGGTCGCCCTCAAGGTGGTGAAGCTATGTGTTTGCGTGCGTTATTTGCGTATCTTGCGAAGCGGTTTTCGTGATTTAATGAATATCATACCGTTATATATTCCCTCCTTTTTCAAGTGAGGAAAAAGCATTTTTTTTATTAATCCTCCCTAACCCTCCTTTTT
>CAZKUQ010000012.1:0-11578 GCA_964555965.1 uncultured Coxiellaceae bacterium | reverse complement strand
AAGGAGGGAATTAGCGCTTACTAAATTTTTATACCGATTTGTCGGGCAGCGTTAACAATTAAATAATATTACAATTTTGCATGTAATTTGATTCTTGATAGTTAATGCAAGCGCTCATAAACGTAGAAAAATGCTCGCGAATCTCATTTGTATTGATTCGCAAATAAGCATACTGATCAATGTCAAAGCCTTATTCCCAATTCATCATCACTTTGCCGGATTGACCAGAACGCATCACATCGAAAGCTTTCTGATAATCATCAATTGCAAATTCATGTGTAATAACAGCAGAAATATCTAAACCACTTTGCAACATCGTAATCATTTTGTACCATGTATCATACATTTCTCGGCCATAAATACCTTTGATGATGATGCCTTTCATAATAATTTGGCTCCAATCAATGCCAGTATTTTTTGGTAAAAATCCAAGTAATGCGATTTTTCCTGCATGGTTCATATGAGTAATCATGTCATTAAATGCTATTGCATTGCCTGACATTTCAAGTCCCACATCAAATCCTTCTTTCATGCCGAGCTTTTTCATCACTTCTGCAAGCTTCATTTTGGTTGGATTGACTGCCATGGTGACACCGATTTTTTCAGCTAATTTTAAGCGATGTTCATTCACATCAGTGATAACAACAAATCGAGCGCCAACATGTTTTGCAATGGCTGCTGCCATGATGCCAACTGGGCCTGCGCCAGTAATTAAGACATCTTCACCGACTAAATCAAACGACAAGGTTGTGTGAGTCGCATTACCAAATGGATCGAGAATAGCTGCTTGATTATCAGAAATAGAATCAGGAAGTGGATAAGCATTTGTCGCGGGAATTGAAAGATATTCAGCAAAACAACCATTGCGTGTGACACCAACACTCACGTTAACGCGACATAAATGTGATCGACCTGCGCGGCAATTGCGACAATGACCACAGGCAATGTGTCCTTCACCAGAAACACGGTCACCAATGTTAAAATAAGTTTTTACTTCGCGGCCAATGTCTACCACTTCACCAACAAATTCATGACCAATGACAAGTGGAACTTGAATATGTTCTTGTGCCCATTCATCCCAATTATAAATATGAACATCAGTACCGCATATTGCTGTTTTTTTAATTTTAATGAGCACATCATTTGGTCCGATAGTTGGTATTTCGACTTCTTGCATCCGAATGCCTGTTTCTGCTTTTGCTTTCACTAATGCTTTCATGTTTTTTAATCCTATTTAATCACATTTAATTCGCGACCGATTTTTTCAAATGCGGCAATCGCTTGATCGAGATGATGTGTTTCGTGTCCTGCTGACATTTGCGTTCGAATGCGTGCTTGATGATGCGGAACAACCGGAAATGAAAAACCAATCACATAAACACCTTCATGTAACATCGCATCAGCAAATGTGCTAGCCAATTTTGCATCGCCTAACATGACTGGGATAATGGGGTGATCACCAGAAACTAATTTGAAGCCTAATTTTTCCATCGCTTTTCTAAAGTAAGCACTGTTTTGATGAACTTTTTTAATTAAATGCTGATTCGCTTCTAACATTTCTAATACTTTGACAGAAGTGGCTGCAATGGTTGGTGCTAATGTATTTGAAAATAAATAAGGACGTGAACGTTGACGTAGCCACGCAATTATTTCTTTGCGGCCACTAGTATATCCGCCTGATGCGCCGCCAAGCGCTTTTCCAAGTGTGCCAGTGATAATGTCAACTTTATTGATCACATGATGATATTCATGTGTGCCGCGGCCTTTTTCTCCCATGAATCCAACCGCATGAGAGTCATCAACCATGACTAATGCGTGATATTTTTCTGCGAGATTGCAGATAGCAGGAAGATTGGCAACAATACCATCCATGGAAAAAACACCGTCGGTTGCGATTAATTTTACGCGGCAATGTTCGGCTTCTTTTAATTTTTCTTCGAGATCGTGCATATCATTATTATTGTATCGATAACGATTGGCTTTGCATAAACGTACACCATCAATAATGCTGGCATGATTTAACGCATCACTGATCACGGCATCATCGGTTCCTAAAATCGTTTCAAATAAACCGCCGTTGGCATCAAAGCAAGAAGAATAAAGAATGGTATCTTCTGTGCCAAGAAAATGACTGATTTGTGCTTCCAATTTTTTATGAATGGATTGTGTGCCGCAAATAAAACGCACAGATGACATCCCGTAACCATATTCATCCAGCGATTTTTTGGCTGCATCAATGAGTGTTGCATCATCAGCGAGTCCAAGATAATTATTGGCGCAAAGATTAATAACGTGAGAACCGTCATTTAATGTGATAACAGCTTGTTGTGGTGAAGTAATGATGCGTTCTGCTTTATAAAGACCCGTTTCTTTTAATGTATTTAATTCTTTCGTGAGAAATTGTAGAAATTCGGAGCGATTCATGGTGGTTCCTTTTTTTTATTACATCTTACCGATGGGGTTTCCAAAGGGGAGAAGCGATATAAATATCTAATATCCTGGGAAATCTTCTATGCGAATGCGTTCTTCAGGAATATCCATTTCATTTAGTGTTTCATGCAATACATTTACCATCGCGGGTGAACCGCAAATATAGTAAATAGGCTTGTTTAAATCGAGAATATGTTTTTTTATCATGGTGTAAGTAATATAACCACTTTCGCCTTGCCAATTTTCGTCTGGCATCGCGAGTGTTGGAATGAATTTAAAATCAGGATCATTTTTCTCAAGTTGGATTAATTCCGATAAAAATGCTGCATCATCACGAGTTTGATTGCCATAGAATAAAAATATTTTTTGGTGCGAATGTTTTTTGGTGTGATGTTTGATCATGCTGTAAAACGGTGCAATACCGATGCCGCCAGCAATTAAAACAGCCGGTGTTTCAATGTCTTCATGTAAGGTGAAATTTCCAATTGGGCCGGCAAATTTAATTTCGCTGCCTAAAGGTAGTTGTAATAATACACGCTTAAAAGCAGAACCTTGCATTCGAGTAACGAGAGAAATTATATTTTCTTCGGGAGTGCTCAGTAACGAAAATCGTCTGGTGATACCGTTTGCATCTGTTTCGGTTGGATTTATCAGCGTAAAACCGCCATATTGTCCGGGAATAAAATTAAAACCATCTGGTTTTTCAAAATCAAAAACAAACGTATTTTTAGCAACTTCTTTGCATTGCAATAATTTAAGCTTGTAGATTGGCATAAAATGAATCCTGATAAGTGCTCGCGAGTATCTTAGTACAAATTCAGGAGTTGCTAAATATCTTGTTAGGTTATTTATAGGAAATATTTAACACAGGACTTTTATCTAGCTTGACGTTGTTACAAAAAGCTTTGAAGGCTTCATTGCCTTTGCTAGACATGATTTCTTGATTGCGATAGATAACGGTGAAAATAATGATGGATAGCTGAATGGGGCTTTCAAATTTTTCATCCGGCACCTTTTCGATAGAAGCAATATCAGATAATAATTGTTCACTAGGTGAGCCAATTTTTTTCAGGCTATTGATTAAGCCTTTTTTGGATGAAACTTTTGTTGGGCGCGACATAGGCATATTCTTTTTTCAGTATTTTCTAGTATTATAGCAACCAAACCTAAAGAGAATCTTAAATGAAATCATCTGATTTAAGCAGTATTTTAAATAACTTGTCCAGACTAAAATGGGCATGTCGTCGTGGCATGCTGGAACTTGATGTTTTATTGAGTAATTTTTTAGCGGAAACATATCCTTCATTGACTCAAGAAGATAAAGCATTATTTGTAGAATTATTAAACTATTCTGATCCAGAGATTTTTGCTTGGGTTATGGGACGTGAAACGCCGCCAGAAGTTGAAATGCAAAAAATAACCGGGATGATTCGAGAACATGCACAATCAAGAATTTAATTTTGCTCCTTCAAAACAATATTTGTTGTTATTAACGGTTGTGATATTAATCAGCAGTATCATTATTTTTCTATTACCTTTGCTATGGATGCAAGCAATTCTTTTTATAACAGTCATTATTTATGGTGGCGGAGCAATGTGGCGATATGGCTTGTTACGCAGCAAAAATTCAATCATTAGCGTCAGGCAAACAAATGATGAAAAATGGTTAGTGACAACGAATTCCAATCAATATCAAGCAGAAATATTAGGTGATAGCACCGTAACTCAATATGTTTCTGTGCTGCGATTTAAAATTGAAAATCACTCATTATTATTATCTTGTATTATTTTTCGTGATTCCCTTAAAAGCGATCAATATCGACAAATGATGGTGGCAATAAGGGGTTGATTCCTGTCATTTGACTAATTGTGATTTTATGTATATACTTTATGTATATACATTAGTCGGAAAATGAATGATGAAAATTGCTAAGATTTTTAAGTCAGGTAACTCGCAAGCATTGAGACTTCCTAAAGAATTTCAATTTCAAACTAAAGAAGTCGAAATTTTTAAACAAGGAAACAATGTTATTCTTCGTGAGAAACCTAAAAATTTAAAACACGCATTTGAATTACTAACCAGTATGCCAAATGATTTCTATTCATGTGAGCGTGAAGATTCTTTTCCGCAAGAAAGGGAATTTTTTTAATGACATTACGTTACTTGCTTGATACAAATATTTGTATTTATATTGCCAAACAAAAGCCAATCAGTGTATTAAAGCGATTTGAGAAAATTGAAATAGGTGAAGTTGCCATATCAACAATTACCTATGGCGAACTCTTATATGGTGCTGAAAAAAGTCAGCATCCTAAAAAAGCAAAACAGGCATTAATGGAACTGTCTTCATTAATTCCTTCTCTGCCATTAACAATTAATGTTGGAGAACAATACGCAAAAATCCGATGTATTTTAGAAAAAAAAGGAAAACCTATCGGGAATAATGATCTATGGATTGCTTCACATGCGTTAGCTTTAAAAGTAATCTTAGTGACAAATAATTTAAAAGAATTTTCAAGAGTGCCTCATTTGAAGGTTGAGAATTGGATTTGATCTTGAAAAATTATTAGTTACCTATCCACCGGATGGGTTTTTCTTTCTTCATTAATGGCAACAAACGTAAACATACCTTCTGCTACTTTTCTTATATTTTCATCAGCAATTGACATTGTCCAAACTTCAATCCAAATTTTCATGGAAGTTCGGCCAACTTTTGTGATGTCTGCATAACAACAAATCGTATCACCCACATAAACTGGTTTGATAAAAACGAGTGAATCAATCGCAACAGTCACAACACGGCTGCGCGCACGCAGTCGTGCTGCAATGCCAGCCGCTAAGTCCATATGTGAAACCACCCAACCGCCAAAAATATCACCATTGGCATTAGTATTCGCTGGCATAGCGACTGTTTGTAATGCTAATGTACCGCGGGGTTTTAGTTCATCTGTCATTGATTTGTTCCGCTTGAAAAATACGTCGTTATGTTTATTATCGCATAGTCTTGTATTGGGAGTGAATATGCGAATTTTGATCGTAGAAGATGAGATAAAAACAGCAGAATATTTACGCAAGGGCTTGCAAGCAAACGGATTTATTGTTGATGTGGTTCATGATGGTGAGCAAGGGTTATTTCTATGTCTTAATCATTCTTATGATTTAATTATTTTAGACGTCATGTTGCCCAAATATGATGGGTTTTACATTATTAAAGAATTGCGTCGTTTACATAAAGAAGCGCGCGTATTATTTTTGAGCGCGCGTGGTGACATCGATGATAAAGTGATGGGACTTGAATTGGGTGCAGATGATTATCTGGCAAAGCCATTTTCATTTTCTGAATTGCTTGCGCGTGTGTATTCATTGTTACGTCGCACCATTATTCAGCCTGATCATCATCTTGCTGTTGCAGACTTGAAACTTGATGTGATGAAGCATCAAGCTGTGCGCGCAGCCATGCGATTAGATTTAACACCAAAAGAATTTTCATTGCTTGTATTATTTATTCAACGTAGCGGACAAGTGCTGTCACGTACATTGATTGCAGAAAAAGTATGGGATATCAATTTTGATAGTGATACCAATGTGGTTGATGTTGCTGTAAAACGTTTGCGTCAAAAAGTGGATGATCCATTCAATAAAAAATTAATTCACACCGTGCGTGGTATGGGATATGTTTTTGAAGATCGTGAATAAAAATATTTTTAACATTAACTCAATTCGAGCACGCTTAACATTATTTTATGCATCCGCTTCAATGATATTACTCACCATTGGCGCATTTTTTTTGTATTGGATTACGCTCAATATCATTCATCAAACTGATTATGAATTTTTATCTGATGAGGCTGATACGATTCAATATATTCTTGAAAATAAATCAATTGATCAGCAAGCACTTTATCAAGCGGTAATTGATGCTCCACAGCAAATGAATGGATCAATTTATCGATATTACATTCGGATTTTTACTAATAAAAAAGAAATAATGCTTGAAACACCTGGCATGAATACCATTCTTGCGCCAGAAAAATATTTTAGCAAGCAAGCGGAATTGCGTGGAAAAAAACGTTTTTTTTGGTATTCGAAAAATGAAAAAGATTATTTATTAATTCAAGCACCGATTAAATTTGGCCACAAAAATATAACTGGATTAATACAAATTGCATTGGATTTATCTTATCAACATGCAGTTATTCATGATCATCGTATTTTAATCATTGCATTATTATTAGGAATAATCTGCTCATTATCGCTAGGTTTTTTGATGGCAAACAAAGGAATTCGAAGCTTATATACATTAACGAAAACCGTACAAAATATCAGTGTGGTTTCATTGGGCCAACGAATTGATCCCAAACATTTTCCGAATGAATTAACCAAGTTAGCGCGCGCTTTTAATCAAATGCTTGATCGTATTGAAGCATCATTTACTCGATTAAAGCAATTTTCTGCGGATCTTTCTCACGAGCTGCGTACACCAATTACTAATTTAATTGGTGAAACAGAAATGGCACTCGTTCATGCTTCTTCTGTGAATGAGTTTCAACATGTAATGGGATCAAATTTAGAGGAGTTGCAGCGCATTGCTTCACTGATTGAAAATATTTTATTCTTAGCAAAAACAGAAAACATTCAGCAAAATTTACCCAAAATTTATCTGAATATTCGTGAAGAACTAATGCAAATTTGTGATTATTTTTCTGCAATGGCAGAAGAAAAAAATAACAAAATGACTATTGCTGGCGACGGAGTTTTGCTGGCAAATCAGAATATGTTTCGTCGCTTAATTAGTAACTTACTTTCGAATTCTCTTAAATATTCTCATCCAGAAAGTGAAATAAATTTCATTATTTCTGCCAAAAATAATCATTTAATAGTTGAGTTACATGATCAAGGGGTGGGTATCGCAGCAGAGCATTTGCCAAAAATATTTGATCGTTTTTATCGTGTTGATTCTTCCCGAACTCAAGAAGTAAGTGGTGTGGGACTTGGTTTAGCAATTGCAAAATCAATTGTTGAATTACATGGCGGTCACATTTCAATTGTGAGCGAGATAGGAGAGGGTACGTCAGTTTTTCTCACTTTTCCAACATGACAAAATTGTCATTTTTCTGTCACGTTATTGTTGGTATTCATTCTTTAGTCTATTCCTGCTTGTAGGGTTCCTACAGCGATATTTCTAACAATAATTGTCAAGGAATAGAATACTATGATAAATCGAGACGCTAACTCCCAAACAAAATCTGACAAAACAACACAAACAGATACTTATTACCCTGGCTTGTCAACTAATTATGACAATGAATTATTTTTAGAGCATGTCATTATTAAATCTAAGCTCAATGATACAGATACGCAAAAGCAATCAGAAAATATTTTGCGTGAATTCAATAAAAAAGCAATTGCCTCGCATGTTAGTGCATTTACTACGTCATATTTTCGTGGTGATTGGATTGATCGAGATGAATTTTTGTTGGCACACCGCAATAAAACACCAGAATTATCTGCATTTAATGGTAGTTATAATATTGCGCGAGATTTAAATCCGTTTAACTTTTCTGTTGTGACTGAAGTGACAGGAAAATATAAAATTAATGATTTGTTTTATGGTCAGCATGGCAGCTATGTTTTAAATATTCCTGTTGAAAAATACGCTAAAGCATGGTCAGGTAATCTCCCGTTAATATTTGGCCCTGGTCCCCATGTGGTACATGATGTTAATTTTAAATTTGCCCCATCAATTGGATTAATTGATCAGAATACACCATACGTTAATCATGGCACGATTCATATTTTACGTGTGCCAGCAGGATCAATTGCAAAAGTTTGGGTGGGAACAGTGCCATATTTTTTAGAGGCACGAGCAGAACCTTATGTTTTTAATGATCCATTGTTTCGTTTAGAAAGAAAAAATGGAAATGAATTATTTTTTAGTGCAACTGAAGCATTAATTCAGCACGGATCGAAGAAACGACTTATTCCTAAAACAGGCGAAGTGGCGATTACTTATAATAATGGTAAGTTAGAAATCATTGAGCCAAAAATTGATTCTAATCCAACGATTATTGATTCACCGACACATGAAGTCACTGGTTTTCTTAGCACAAATGTTCAAACATTATTATTTCCCAGTGATGATACAAAAGAACAACGTAAAAAAGATAATCCTAGATCTAGTTCAGAAGAAGTATCTTATGAAATTTTTACCACAAAAGATTCATTAAAGGTGGGTGTAAAATTATTAGTGGCCTATCGTATTCGTGATCCCCAATTAGTCTTATCAATATTGGGAAGAGATGGAATTATTCCACATATTGAAAATCTGGCAACAGCAGACATGGGTAAAGCGATTCAACAATGTTCATCACAAGAATTTTTAAGTTTTTATCAAACTAAACCACCAAAAGAAGATGGTGCAAGCAAACTCGAGCGTGCTTTGATTGATCCGCCAAAAGCAGAAAGTTTTCAAGATATCGTAAAAAATCAACTTAGCAAGGACTTGAAAGAATATGGGATTGAATTGGTGCGATTAAATATTGAAACACCAAAAATTATGGATAATGAAATTGCAAAAAAAATGTCGGAACAATCATTAAAAACGGCTGAAGCCAATGCGCAAGAGGCTGTGCTTGAAAAGCAATATGCAATTGCGAAACGTCAAGCGGAACAAGAAGCAAAAACTAAAGAAATAGCACAAAAACAAATGAACGATGCAAAAATTTCAACCGCTCAAGCAGATTTAGATGCAGCAAAGTTAAGCGCGCAAGCATTGCTAGTTAAGGCAGATGCTGAACGCGATGCTGCCATTAAGAGAGCGGAAGGTGATAAAAAATCAGCTGATTTAAAGTATGATGGTACCAAATTATTTGAATTAGAAATGAAGAAAATCGAAATGGATGCTGTTGCCAAATCTAATTTTTTGCCAGTTCAAATGATGAGTGGTATGACACCGTCAATGTTCATGTCACCCATGTCATTTTTTGGTGGAACACAACAGCGTGGTATTCAGCAGCAAAATACAGCAAATTTAGATGCGTCGGAAAATGATAAATCTAAATCAAGCGTGCTATTTTTTGATCGAAATCAGCAGCAAAAAAATGATCAAGTTAAGGTTGAGGAGAAAGTAGCAGTGGTGAAAAAAATGTAACTTTTGCCATTGTTGTAGGACATTAAGCTGTTATCTTGAGCCCTGAGCTTGTCGAAGGGTCGGAAGGATCTATTCATTCCTTAGTGATCCTTCGAGCAAAAAACGCTCTCAGGATGACAGTATTTTCATCATTTAAAAAACGCATCTCAGGATGACAGCGTTTTACATCATGAAGACTACAGAAACAAACGCGATTGTATTATTCACGCTTTGTCCAGACGGTAATTTCTGTTAATATCATGCCCCTTATCTGGGGTATCTTGTTATTTATGCAGAATATTCGTAATTTTTCTATCATTGCCCATATCGATCATGGCAAGTCGACACTTGCTGACCGATTGATTCAGATTTGTGGTGGATTGAGCGAGCGCGAAATGCAGGCGCAGGTGCTTGATTCCATGGATTTAGAGCGTGAACGCGGTATTACGATTAAAGCACATAGTGTGACGCTTAATTATAAAGCACGTAATGGGCAAACTTATCAGCTCAACTTTATTGATACACCTGGTCATGTGGATTTTTCTTATGAGGTTTCACGTTCACTTGCGGCATGTGAAGGTGCGCTGTTAGTCGTCGATGCAGGACAAGGGGTGGAAGCACAAACTTTAGCAGTGTGTTATACAGCGCTTGATCAAGGTTTAGAAGTTGTTCCAGTGCTGAATAAAATTGATTTACCGCAAGCCGATCCTGATCGTGTGATTCATGAGATTGAAGATATTATTGGGTTAGAAGCACAAAATGCAGTGCGTATTAGTGCGAAAAACGGCGTTGGTATTGAAGAATTACTTGAGCGGTTAATCACTGATATTCCCGCACCAATTGGTGATCCTAATGCGCCATTGCAGGCGTTAATTATTGACTCTTGGTTCGATTCTTATTTGGGTGTAGTGTCTTTGGTTCGAGTTAAAAATGGCACCATTAAAACGGGTGACAAAATGCAAGTAATGTCGACAGGCAGGGCATATGAAGTGGGTGGACTAGGTGTGTTTACACCTAAACGGGTTTCAACGGAAGTGTTACGTGCAGGCGAAGTGGGTTATGTCATTGCTGGTATCAAAGACATTAATGGCGCGCCGGTTGGTGATACCTTAACCAATGCACATCATCCAGCGACAGAAATGCTGCCTGGATTTAAAACAATCAAACCACAAGTTTATGCAGGCCTTTTTCCGATTCATTCCGATGATTTTCCAGCGCTGCGTGAAGCATTAAGTAAATTGCGCCTCAACGATGCGGCATTATTTTTTGAGCCAGAATCATCAGAAGCCTTGGGATTTGGTTTTCGTTGTGGATTTCTTGGTATGCTGCACATGGAAATTGTGCAAGAGCGTTTGGAGCGGGAATATAACTTAGAATTGATTACGACTGCGCCAACAGTTGTCTATGAGGTATTGACGACAAAAGGTGAAGTGCTTTATGTTGATAATCCAGCCAAATTGCCAGTGGTGAATAATATAGCTGAGATTCGTGAGCCAATCGCTAAAGCCAATATTTTGGTACCCCAGCAGCATTTGGGTAGTGTGATTACCTTATGTGTCGATAGGCGCGGTTCACAAAAAAGTATGTTATTTCATGGGAATCAAGTTGCTCTGGTTTATGAGCTGCCCATGGGTGAAATTGTGCTAGATTTTTTTGATCGTTTGAAATCCGTGAGTCGTGGTTATGCGTCGCTGGATTATGGTTTTTCACATTTCCAAACGGCTGATTTAGTGAAGCTTGATATTCTAATTAACGGCGAGAAAGTTGATGCGCTGGCGACGATTGTGCATCGCGAACAATCGCAATCACGCGGTCGATTAGTCACTGAAAAATTGCGCGAATTGATTCCACGACAAATGTTTGATGTGGCATTGCAAGCAGCTATTGGCGGCAATATTATTGCGCGTCAAACGGTGAAAGCGATGCGGAAAAATGTGACGGCAAAATGTTATGGCGGCGATATTACGCGCAAACGCAAATTGTTAGAAAAGCAAAAAGAAGGTAAAAAACGCATGAAA
>CAZKUQ010000011.1:0-25490 GCA_964555965.1 uncultured Coxiellaceae bacterium | reverse complement strand
GTTTATAAATTTGATAAGCAAGACCACCGCTCGTGATACCAAATCTGTTTTTTGCGTGGAAAGAGGCGGGGCCATCAGTCACATTATTACGTAAAACGGCATAAACAACATTTAAGAAAAGATCAACATCATTTTTTGATGCGTCTAACCAAATCATCCCAGCAAAATTAAGATGTTCTAAAAGATCGCTAAACGACTCATTTACATGTACACGGTGACTGCCAGTGATCACGGTCCCATTCATATTGATTGCCCAAATGTAAGGCGCAACGCGAATTTGCCAATTATTTTCTGGATTAGTGAATGGTGTGGCACTACTTGCTAATGTGGAAGAAGCAGCGAAAAAGGAAATGGCTGATAAGCATGAAAAGATAGTTTTCAGTTTAAATCGCAACATGAGTTCGTCCTTGAAAATAAACATATGGGTATATCTTACTCGATTTTTAACCTCTGAAGCGAGTATCTATATCCATCACCAGATATGAAAATATTTTAAATAAAATGATAGAGCACACCAATTGTAAATTGGTCGGTTTTTGGTGACCCCAGTTGAGAAATAGTCCCATAAGTGATGAAGTCATACTCACTGCGCAAGCTCCAATTTGGTGCAAGGGCTGCTTGTAAACCAACGCCAAATTGTGCACCAGTTTTATAAACACTTGGTCCAGTAAATTTTGTGGTGATCAGCCCAAGTCTTGCGTAGCCAATTGCATCAGAACTGATAAATACTCCTGGGATAAAGCTAGCACCAAAGTTACGTGAAGTTTTTAAGCTGGTGCTATTGGATGTGTTTTCTGATAAGACGGCAGAAAAGGGTGTTGTAAAAATTTCACCTGCTAGATAAGTTGAACTTGAGAAAATGTCACTATAGCCAAATGAGATTCGCGGATCTAGACCTCGATAGCTACCATTTGGTGAGGTAACATCAATTACATTGATACTTGGCCCTATATAAAATGCGCCTGCCTGGGCAATCGATAAACTGGCTGTGAATAAGCTTGTTGCAAAAAGAATTTTTTTAATCATAGATTGATTTCCTTGTGTTAGAGTTTCAGCAAAATGTCTTGGCATAATGATAAAGTAAATATTTTTGATTTTTAATACATTTTTGTTTGATTTTAGTTGAATCAAAAAAATAAGCTTGATAAGATGCGTATTCTCCTTTGTTAATCTTGTTAAGTCTCTTTTTTCTATTCATTTGCCCATCATTTTTTTTATTCTTTATGTCACAACAGCTCAGGTATGATATTACTGAGTTTTTTTGCAAACCTTGCCCCGCATAAATTTTTGTTAACTGAATTGATTAGAACGAATCCGCTTGCACAAAAATTTTGACGGCATGACGAGGCATCTAAGCGATCACGTTTATGCCTACCTGATCTATTACTTTATTTCTTCTTTTTTTTATAAAAGGTTTATATTATGAAGTTTCTCAATGTTGTTTTCACAGGTTTTATTATTTCTATTTATTGTGCTGGTGCGCTTGCATACGAAGGCCACGGATTTCAAATCGTGAGTGAGAAAATTGAAAGCTCACCAGGCGTGGCTGGTAAGTTTCGTCCGGCATATCATTCAGCGTCTCATAATACGATGACAGCACAAATATGGGCTCAAGCACACAATGCAGATGGGAAGGTTGCGCAAACAGTTCGATTGTGGGGTAATCATTCGGTATTCATTACTAACTTAACAAGAGCAGCTCAGACTTATACTTACACGTATGAATTAAAATGTGATAGTCAATATTATCGAAAAACAGATCAAATACGCGTTTTGCCAGGTGGTGTTATGAATAATTCGCAAGATTCATTTCTTTTCTTGAACCGCTATACTTTAGGTGATTGGCCGATTATCGTCACAACTGATTTAAAAGGTGAATCATCTGGTCATCAGGAGTCAAAGGCAACACTGCGTATTAGTAAGTAAATGATTTTACAAGAATATATGGGGGTTGGTTCAGTTTGAATAAAAAGATATGATGAGATCGATATCAAGCTGATCCAATTCCTGATTTTAACCTGAGGTAAAAATATGGCAATAAAACCTATTGATACAGCGACATTAAAAAAATGGATGGATAATCATGAGGCTGTTATTTTGGATGTGCGGGAACCTGCGGAATATACTGCTGAGTGCATTCCGGGTTCGACATTGCTACCTTTAGCATCTGTGCAAAAGAGTGCACTGCCTGATTATCGCGGCAAAAAATTGGTAATTCATTGTCGGTCGGGAAAACGCGGCACGTCAGCATGTGAAAAACTGTTAGCTGAGGATTCTAACCTCGATATTTACCATCTAGAAGGCGGTATCTTGGCTTGGAAGCAGTCGGGGTTGATGGTTACATCTTCAGGTAAATTTTTTCTACCACTCGATAGACAGGTGCAGCTTACGATTGGCACAGGAGTGTTATTAGGTGTACTACTCGGATATAGCATTCATCCAGGATTTTATCTTCTATCAGCATTTTTTGGCGCTGGGCTTGTTTTTGCTGCACTAAGCGGCACATGCATGCTTGCTCAAGTAATAGCTAAAATGCCATGGAATCAATAATAAGACTTCTTTTCCTGAGTCATCACATGAAAAAATTATTACGCGAATTCTATAACCGCGACACTATCATGGTGGCGAAAGAATTATTGGGTAAATATTTAATTCATGTTAAACATGGCGAAGAACAAATTGGAAAAATAGTGGAAGTGGAAGCATATTTAGGTCCTCATGATTTGGCAGCACATTCCGCAAAAGGAAAAACAAAACGCACCGAAGTGATGTTTGGCCCACCAGGTTATGCATATGTTTACCTCATTTATGGTATGTATTATTGCATGAATGTGGTTACACAAGTGGAAGGTCACGCATCAGCAGTTTTATTACGTGCTGTTGAGCCGATTAAAAATATTATCATGCGTACTCAAGGCCCGGGATTATTATGCAAAGCCATGCAAATTGATAAAACGCTTAATACAGTCGATTTAACTGGCAAACATTTTTATATTGCATCTGATATTTGTTCAGAATCGCCCGCGATTATCAAACGACCACGTATCGGTGTAGATTATGCAGGTGAATGGGCAAAAAAATTATTGCGATTTTATATTAAAGATAATCAGTATGTTTCTAAGAAGTGAATATAACTACATGTTGTCATGTGATTTGTATAAGTTTGAACTGAATTCATTAACAGATTAGATCAGAACTAATCTAAAAGTATTCGTTCACGAGGTTATCTTTACTGAACGCAAAACGTTTAAGCGAGAGCCGTGAGATGACATTATTTGCATCTAAAACCTATCTAAATGAGGATATTTGTGGATACCAAAATCATCGTCATCTAATTTTTTGCCAATCACTTTATAATAGTGCAGCTTAATTTGATCAGAGTCCATTTCTTCAAATTTTGCAAAATATTTTTGAGGAGATGATTCTTTATTATTCATTTTATCTTGTAGATAATGATAAAAGGCTAAAACATAAGTTTTTAATGAATGAGGATAATAATTGCCATTTAATTTATCTGTCATGATTAATTTTAATTGATTAGAAAATTCTTGTATGGTGGCTTGCGAGTTCAAATTATGCCACTTACGGATATTTTCCAACATGTCTTTTGCATTTTTCTTTCCGGCTGTACCATGACGATGGAATATACCTCTATTGCTTTGCAGGATGTAACCCATTTGGATAAATTGATTAAATATGTCAATTTCGTTTTTTAATTCTAATTTATTTCTTTCTGTGCTTTCTGATTGTATTTTTAATTTATTTTCTAATTCCGACTTTTCTGCTTGTAATTTTTCAAGTTGCTGCGTTAATGCAGCATTATTCTTTTTTTCTTCTTTAAGTTTAGAAGAAAAATTATTGATGGTTGCTTCTTTTGTTTTTAATTCATCTTCAAATAAAGCTATTTTGTCATCATTTTTGTTCAATTGCTGAGATAATTTTTTTAAGATTTCTTCTTTATGGTAAAGACCAACAGAATGTTCTGTTTTCATACTAGAAAGTTCATTTTGTAATATTTCAAATTGTTTTTGTAATTTTTGTTTTTCATTTTTTAACTGATCAAGTTGTTTTCTTAGATCTTCATGACCTTCTTGCGGATCATTTTGTTTAGGTGGACTGACTTCACGTTTATTGTCTGAGCCATGAGAAATGCTATTAGTAAGTGCTTTTTCGATATTAATGTTTTTGTCACTATCATCAGCAATATCGATATCAGGGATAGGTTGGTTTGTTTCGAAATCTGTCCAATTCTTCTCGAGAGGGATCACATCAGAAAAAAATTTATTTAGGTCAACCGGATCATTTGTGTGATCAAGGATAAATTGATGTAATTCATTTACAACATCTGTTTTATCATACATTGGAATAGCTTTATTCAGATAATTATTAAACCAGCTTCTGCCATGCGCAACTTTTCGTTCTGTACCATGTTTTTGCGTAGTGGTATAACTTTCATCTTGAACAGATATAAAATCAGTTTTTTTAGAAAAAATATTTTCAAATAAATCTAAAAGTTGCTGACGCGTTAATTTAACAGGATCTTTAATACCACTACCATATTGCAGTAAAAATTGATGCAGCATCCAACGCACAATTTTACCTGGTTCGGGTAAATTAATATCTTTTTTACCTGAAAAATGCGTGCCGTTTCTCCAATATGGATTGCCGACAAGTGTGGCATGATGACCAGGCATGCCAATATATTTTATTTTACTTTCATGATTATTCGAGGCGGGGATAGGTACAACAGCGCCAAATCCTGCGGATCGTTCATTTTGGGCGTACACAAGAACTGCGTTTTTAACATTGTTATGAATAGTAGTATTATGTTGATCGACATTGCTGAACCCAGGTACTGGATCAATCGCAAAAAGATTAACGGGTAAATCTTTGAGCTTTGGATGTTGGGCCATTTGTGCGGCACAAGAAATACCTGCTGCTGCACCTCGACTCCATCCTGCAATATTGACACGTTTGATTTTCTGCTCATTTCGCAATTTAGCTAAATCATTAATGACCGTTGCAATATTTTTTTCAATTCCCCAACCTAATCCAATTTGTGTTGCATTAGAATATTCTTTATGTAATTTACTCCCGCTTCCCGGACCATCGAAACCATAAGCTGCGCCAATGGTTTTTTCCCTGGTCGTCGAAATTGTTTCACCATCAGGATACATTTCTCTAGGTGTTGCGTCTTCAATGCTAGAGCAAGTGCCATTAAAATAAATAGTGACAACGATACCGTCATCATCTTCTGATTTTGAACTTTGAATGCTGACACTTAGGTTTTCATTGCTATTGTTGGTATTGATGTCTTTTCTTTCCATTGCAAGCTCTCTTAATTATTAAGCTATTTTAAGTATAGAAAGAAAAGAAAATTCTTGCTAATTAGTTGTTTTTAAAAATATTTAAACTGCTTATGCTTGCATGACTAGTTCTTTGCTGTCGAATTTTCTGGAGTGATTTAAAAAATGCGTAAGTAACTTTTTCGGTTCATACTCTACGGTTACCAAACCATATGTATCACGATGTAAAAAACCTTCATTAACAGCATGACGCAGAAAATTTAATAATGAATCATAGTAATTAGCGATATTTAAAATACCAAATGGTTTATCATGATATTCAAGCTGCGCTAATGCCATGACTTCGAAAAACTCATCTAATGAACCTGCTGCACCTGGCAACATAATAAATGCATCAGCTAATTTCATCATCAATAATTTACGCTCGTGCATGGATGAAACGACATGAAGTTGGTGAAGTTGTGTATGAGCAATTTCACGTTCAATCATTTTTTCAGGAATAACACCAGTGACCTTGCCACCAAGTGCAAGCATTTCATTGGCAAGTATTCCCATTAATCCAATACTTGCACCACCATATATCAAGTGAATATCTTCATTAACAAGCGTTATTGCTAATTCTTTTGCTGCATCGCTATATTCTTGTCGAATACCAGGATAAGCACCACAAAACACACATATAGATTTAATTTTATGACTCATATAATTTCCAAAGCTGGTTGTAATTCATTAATTTTATTTTCTGATTTTGTGTTTAATAATTTAATCACAATAAATGTGCTAACATTTAAAAATATTAACCATAATGTAATGGCAGTAAAATGATTCGTTTTTTGATATAGAAAATTTTCAATGAGTGGAGTGGTGCCACCAAAAAAAGCCATACCTAAACAAAAACTAAATGAACTCGCACGATAACGAAAATGTGCCGGAAAAATATTTTTTAGGAATGCACTGCTTGGACCAAACACACATTCGTTAGCCATGATCATTAAGATGGCGAAAATAATATAAAAGTAGAGCCGATGTTGATCAATACTCATCAGTAATGGGATGGAAAGGAGTATCATCATGACACATCCAAAGCTCATGACTTTTTTGGGTTGTATGGCATGACAAAAAAAGGCAATTGAAATTAGTGCGATTACCGCGGAAATAGATAATAGTAGTTGTATCATCATCAAGTCGTGATTGCTGAAAAATCCTTTGGTAGCTAAAACAGGATTAAGAAAGGTAAATACGGTAGTAAATGGAACTGTCGATAATCCACCAATGAAAAATCCTGCAATTAGTTCTTTAGGGTAATGACGAAACATATTTTTTAAATCATGTTTTAATTTATCAGCAGGTTGGAATTGCGGTGATTCAAGTAAATTTTTCCGCGAAATAATGCCTAATATTCCCATGAGGCCGCCTAGAATAAAAGCAAGACGCCAACCCCAGCTCGGAGAAAATTTTGCAGTTGCAATCACAGCGACAAATGTACCAATGACGGAACCAAATAAAACTGCGGAAGAAAGTAGGCTGCTGATAAATAATTCAAGTTTAGATTGTGCATGTTCAACAACATAAATTCCAGCACCATTATACTCACCACCAAAACAAAAACCTTGCATGGTTTTAAATAATAAAATACTAATAGTCGCCCAGATGCCAATTTGTGTAAATGATGGTGTGATGCCAATGGCAATCGTTGAAAAAGCTATGCCATACATGGAGGCAAGTAATGCTTTGCGTCGTCCAAAGTGATCGCCAATATAACCAAATATTATCCCGCCAAGTGGCCTTGCCAACATTGATATAAAAAATAAAGCATAACTTTTTGTGAGCGATTGATAAGCTGAATCAGCTGGAAAAAATAATGGGGCGAGTATCGGTAAAAAAACAATGAAGAGTGAGTAATCGTAATATTCTATCATTGTGCCGAGTGCAGCACCAATAAATGATTGCTTAGGCAATTGAAATCTCATAAATGTTATTTACCTTTGCGCGATTTTTTATTTTGTGTTTGTAGAAATTTTTTGATGAGATGAATATATTTTTCATGCGCATCAATGGCGACAGCGTGACCGCAATTTTTGAATATTTTTAATTGTGAATGCGGAATATTTTCTGCAATTTGTTTTGCTTGATTGGGTCGACAAATCCAATCATCTTCACCGGCCAATATTAATGTTGGACAAGTAATTTTTTTTAATTTTGGAATAAAATTAAATTTTCGCATAAAACCGCCAAAACCTTTATTTAATGCTTCATGAGACCAGGGAGATTTTAATTTACTAAATACGGCTTGGCGTTTTTTTGCCGCGGTGACTGAGTACATGGGATCCATTAATTTAAAAAATTGTGCGACATGCTGGTAATTCTTGAATGAGCCATCCCATAAATGTTTTGCAATAGCAATTTGCTTTTTATTGCCATATTGTTGTAAATATTTTTTGGCTTCATCTAAAAATTGGGAGCTAGGTGCAGTGACAGCTAAAATTAATTTTTCTACATGTTTCGGATAACGTGTTGCATAACCTTGCGCAACCATACCGCCATATGAAGTGCCTAAAATGCAGATTTTTTCTAATCCAAGATGCTTGCGTAATGCTTCGATATCTTCAACATTATTTTCTAATGTGTAATCTGCTGCTTTGGTTTTTTTGCTTAAACCACAGCCGCGATGATCAATAAAAACTAATTGTGCGACATCTTGTAATTCAAGCGAATGTTGTTTGTAACGCAAATGATTGCCGCCTGGACCGCCATGTAGTAAAAATAAAACTGGTTTTTCGATAAAATCATTTTTATGAGGAGCGATTTGCATGCCTGCAATGTCGTAATAAATTTCGGTGCCGCGAATGTTTGCTTTCATTAATTTTACCTCGATTTAAATGTCATCCCCACAAAAGCGCACTAGTGTCCGGAATAATTTAGTTGTCATGCCAGCGAAAGCTGGCATCCAGGCTTTTATCGCACATATCTATAACATCATCTAATCAATTATTCAAAAAATTGAATGTTACTTAAAATATCAAAATAAATAACAAATGCTTCTAGATGCTAGCTTTCGCTGGCATGACAATTTTTTTCCGGACACTAGTGCGCAAAAGCGGGGATCCATTTTACAGATTCCCACTTTCGCGAGAATGACGTGTTTTACTTCTTGATTTTAACAATCGCTTGAACTTCGTTAGCGTATTTCATGAAGAAATCATAAGTCATGTAGTAGTTGCCATTATCGCCAACATCATTACCCCATGAGTTTCTCAAGAATAATAATCCTTTATGTGGTATTGAACTAGTTGGCTCATAAGCAACAGCGTTGTCATCATAACCAAAAATCACCATTTCATGTCCACCAACTTCATAAGGAGGATTGTCTAAGCCTTTGGTTAATGCCCATGTATCGCCTGGTTTATTGTGTGTTGCACATGCACCAGCATGACAGTTGCTTGGAATAATTAAGAAAGTGCCAAATGTTAATCGATTACCATTGGCTAAATTCTTTTTCACTTCCATTAATACTTTTTTCATTTCATTTTTATCAGCAGTTGGCCAATCAAATAATTGGTCGTTGCTGTATAAATGTGTCCAATAAAATTCTTTATTGAGATTTTCACTCAAGGGTTTGAATTCAGTCAATGACATTTTATTGCCGATATTATTGCCATTATTTAATGGATATTTAGTCACATTGGCACAAGATTTAGTGCGCTGAGTTTTTTTGCTCACAATACCAAAGCGCATCATTTGTTCTAACACCACCGGACCATATGAACCTTCCCAGCCGCTATAAGTGTAGCCGTATTTGTCGAGAAATGAGCCTAATTCAAGATTGCATAACTGACTGACGTAATCGCCTTTGCCAAGTACTGCATCAACTGCACCGCTCACCGCAAATGTTACGCATGAGCCATGTCGACCTTGATCAAGCACAGGGACGTCATTCATACCAAGATTAACTTGCCGAGGTAATGTTGAGGAAGCAGCAAAAGTTTCATCTTCAGATGAGATATTGCGATGTGCTAATGCATCTTTTTCAGTTTGAGACAAGATAACACGCATGATGGTTACTTCTTTTTGAGATTTGTCAGCAGTTAAGCCCTGTCCGGATTTAGTGACAGTGACCGGAACTTGTATTGGTTTATCAAATTCAAATGCTTGTGCTTGCGTTGCAAGTAATGCGGTGGTCAATGAAGCCGCAAGAAGCGATTTCTTAAACATAATTGATTGTTCCTTTTATTAGCTTTATTAAATTTTAATTTTTTTGCGAATCGTTAGAGTATTGCGAGTTGAAGATTGAGTCAACAAGACATAGATTATTTTTTATACTAGACAAAAAATAGCATTCATGTTTTAGTTACCTACATGGAAATTATTTTATGGAGAAAGTAATGAAGAAAAATAAGATTAAAATGGGCCAGCGTATTTTAAAGGATTATTGTAATAACTGGTTAAGATTTTATACCTTGGGGATGATATTAATTATCGTTGGTACCCTTGCTATTTTAGCTTCGGCCTGGTCAACACTCATTACTATTCTTTTGTTTGGCACCATTTTTTTGTTGACTGGTTTTGTTTATCTTATTGATACATTTAGTTTCTGGTGGGGCAAATGGGATGGATTTATTATCCATTTTTTATTAGGTACCCTCTATATTTTTGTTGGCTTTCTATTAATTAATAATCCTGTACTTGGATCGATTTCAATTACTTGGATGCTGGCAATGTTTTATATGATTATTGGATTATTTCGTTTGGTATCGTCATTATCTATGCGCTTACCAAGTTGGGGATGGGCGTTTTTTAATGGATGTATAACTGTGTTGTTGGGTATGTTGATTTTATCACAATGGCCTGTATCTGGTTTGTATGTTATTGGGTTATTTGTTGGCGTTGATATTTTATTTACGGGTATTGCTTATGTGGCCGCTGCATCTACTGCTCGAAATGTTTTACGCAAAATATAATTTTTTCTCTCAAATAAATAACTCAGGTTTTTTTAACCTGGTTTCGTCATGCGCAAAGTTATCGTGCTGAAAAATAATTTTATCCACCTATCGTGTTAATCATTTCTTGAATGACTTCCAAGGCTAATTTCATTTCTGCTAAATGTGTTCTAAAGCTCAAGCAAGCCATACGTAAATAAAATTTATTTTGCAAAGTCGTTGATGAAAGATAAATTCGACCATCATCATTAATCATTTGAATTAGTTTGGCATTAAAAATATTCGCATCTTGATCGTGTGGTAAATAACGAAAAGTGACAACCGTTAATTGTGGCGCGCATGCAATATCGATATTTGGAATTTGTTTTAGCTGCTGATAAAAATAAGTTGTCAGCAATAATTTTTCTTCTAAAGCAGCGCGGAAAGGTGCAAGCCCATATAATTTTAATGGTAACCACATGCGTAAAGCGCGAAAATGCCGCGTCAGTTCTGGAGAGAGATCGCAAGGTGATAATTCATCAGTGATATTCAAGCAATCTTGTAAGTAGGGTGCGTGTTCAGTAAAGGCCTGTCGATGTTGTTGATGATTTTTAATTAGAACAGCGCCAATGCCATAAGGTAAAAATAAACTTTTGTGTGGATCTAACGTTACCGAGTTTGCTTGATCTAATCCGTTAAATAATATTTTTCCTGTTTTAGTTAGTGAAAAAAATCCACCATATGCTGCGTCCACATGTAACCATAAATGATATGATTTTGCGAATCAACTGAACCAGTATCAGTTGTGCCTGCAGAGGCAACAATTAACCACGGTATTAAGCCTTGTGCTAAATCATTTTTGATCGTTTTCTCTAGTGCTTCCTGTGACATACAAAAATTGTTATCAACAGGAATAAGTCGTTTGATGGCTTCTTGTAGCCCCATCACACGCAAAGCTTTTTGCGCAGAAAAATGCGTATTTTGAGTTAGATAAATGACAGTGCGTGGATAATCATTCGCTTTTAATTCGTGCGCCTCTCGAGCAGTAATGAGAGCGATCAGGTTAGCCATGGAGCCGCCTGATGTTAAATTACCAGACGTATGATGAGGAAAGCCAATGAGATTTGCCATCCAGCGGATTAATTGATTTTCCATGCGCACTGCACCAGGTTTGCACATGAATATACCAGTATAATGATTGGTCACAGCAGCAATGTAATCACCAATTGCGGCAGGATAAAGGCCGCCACCTGGAATAAAACCTAAATATCTTCCTGATGCTGTGTCAATTCCCGAACTATCTACTTGTTTTTGCAGTTGTGATAAAACGTTGTTAATAGGAGTGGCATCTTCAAAATCAGTATTTGTATTAAATCGATTATCTTGATTTTCATGGCGGAATGTAGCTCGGCAATTCAATTCATCAAGAAAATTTTCTACATATGCTTCGGTTGAATTATTCCATTCTGCTCGAATGCTTTTTTCTGCTTCGAGCAATTTAGCCCGGTCTTCAAATTGTTTAATCGCATTTATTAATGAATTTTCCATGATGATGAAGTTTATCAAAAATGATAGTGAATGAAAGCATCTTTATTGCGGTATGAAACAACATTGTCTATTATGGGCTCACACGAGAGTTGATGTTGGTTTAAGGAAAGTGAAATGACACAAAAATTGCGGGATAAAGTGATATTTATTACCGGTGCAAGCCGAGGAATTGGTCGCGAAATGGCCTTACGTTTTGCTCAAGAGGGCGCAAAAATTGTTGTTGCAGCAAAAACATCCGAACCGCATCCAAAACTCCCAGGCACGATTTATACTGTTGCAGATGAGATTGTGCAAGCAGGTGGAAAAGCATTGCCCGTGATTGTTGATGTGCGTGATGAAAATATGGTTGCCGAAGCGATTACCAAAACAGTTGCTGCTTTTGGCGGCATTGATATTTTAATTAATAATGCAAGCGCGATTAATTTGGGTTCTACTACTGACATTTCTATGAAGCGCTTCGACTTAATTTTTTCGGTGAATATGCGTGCAACATTTTTGTGTTCTAAATTATGTGCGCCGCACCTCATGAAATCGGTTAATCCACATATTTTAACCTTATCACCGCCACTTAGTTTGCGTCCGAAATGGTTTAAAAAACATGTTGCTTATACAATGTCAAAATATGGCATGAGCATGTGTACACTGGGCATGTCAGAAGAATTCAAAGAGTATGGTATTGCTGTTAACTCACTTTGGCCAAAAACAATTATTGCCACAGTAGCAATTTCAGAAAATATTTCGAAAATTCTTTATCATGCTAGCCGAAAACCTGTGATTATGGCGGATGCAGCATATGAAATTATCACCAGTGATAGTCGTGAAATGACAGGAAACTTTTTTATTGATGAAGAAATTTTACGTCAACGCGGCGTGAAAAATTTTAGAAAATATGCGATGCATTGGTTTATGCCGACTATTCCTGATGTGTTTGTTGATTAGGACAGAAACTAATAACGTGTCATGGTTGGATCAATCTGATTGATCCATTCAATGATGCCGCCTTTCAAATTGCTTACTTGATTAAATCCATTTGCTTTTAAAAATTTTACCGCCCGCATGCTTCTGACACCTGATTTACAATAAACAACAATATGTCGATTAGCATCTAGATTAGATAAGTTGTTTGATAATGTATTCAGTGGAATAAGCGTGCCATTCAGATGACAAATTTGAAATTCAAATGGCTCGCGCACATCGAGTAATAAAATATCTGATTGAGTTTGTAATAAATTTTTTAATTCAAACACTGATAGTTCATCAGGAAAATTTTTTACTGAATGATGACATGCTATTTCTTCATAACGTGGCAATGTATCAAATGCTTCATGATCATGACAAAGACGACAATGAGGATTTTGAAAAATAGCAATCTCACGAAAACTCATATCCAGTGCATTAATCAGTAAAAGGCGATTAATGAGCGGCTTGCCGATATTGGTAATTAACTTGATGACTTCAGTTGCTTGTATCGAGCCTATGAGAGCAGGAAGAACACCTAGTACACCACCTTCTGCACAATTAGGCATGAGGTCTGGTGGAGGTGGCGTATCAAATAAACAGCGATAACAAGGGCCATTTTGTGCGGTAAAGACAGTGCATTGACCAGAAAATTGTGAAATGGCTGCGTAAACATGAGGTTTATTTAGGTGAAAACAAGCATCATTCACAAGATAGCGTGTGGCAAAATTATCGCTGCCATCCGCAATAATATCGTACTGACTTATTATTTCTAACGCGTTTTTTTCTGTTAATTTTTCTGCATAAATATTGATGGTTATAGCAGGATTCAGCTGCTGAAGGCGTGATAGCGCACACAACACTTTTTGTTTGCCGATATCCGCATAAGAATATAACGTTTGGCGTTGTAAATTAGAGGCTTCAACAACATCGGGATCAATCATACCGATTGTGCCAACACCCGCAGCAGTTAAATAGGGAAGGGCTGCTGAGCCCAATCCGCCAGCGCCAATGTATAGAACACGTGCTTGTTTGAGGCGCAATTGACCCTCTATACCAATTTCGGGCAGATTAAAATGTCTGGCATAATGCGCCATTTCTTGTGATGTGAATTTGGAATGCATAAGAAGCTATGATTTGTTTTTTGTTGATTTTTATTTTTCTTCGGTGAAATGTCAAGACAAAAATTGAAGCGCATCACGTGCTTGATTAATCAGGAAAGAAAATTTTCCATGCCATCACAATAAGAATTAACGCACCAATAAAAGTTATTTTCCAGCTATTTACAGTTGTTTCCCATCCTTGTTGTAAAACAACTATTGTAGGATTTGCTGGATCATACCAACATGGATAAACCTCGCCTATATTAAAAGCATTCACAATTTGCATAGCAGCTTGTGATGAAAGTGATCCATAATCAGAGATATTAAGTTGAATTGATTGAGTAACTAATTGATCACCAACATAGCACTCAGCTTGAAAATTAGCATAATATAATCGTGAACGCGTATATTCTTTTGTTATCATTCCTTTTTCAATTATTCTGCATTGCGTTGGGATAAATTGATAATTCACTCGGAAATTATTTTTCATATCATTTATAAAAGAAAAAAACATTGCTAATACAAAGATTCCACCTAGTAGCAATTGCTTATTAGTAAATTGATCTTTCCATAGCAAATAAAGAATACCGAGTGAAAGTAAAACATTAACTAGTAATGCCATGAATTAATCCAAGTTAGCTGACAAGATTAAAAGTATAGCACTGTATAATGGAATTTAGAAAAAGTAATGTAAATTGTAGATTTAATTGTAATAATGATATGATATTTTTCCACAAGGTTTTTTTTCAACTTACAAGGAGCGTAATATGATTAATTTGAGACGGACTGCCTTATCAATTATTTTATTATCATCAGTGACTAGTGCTGGTTTTGCTGCTGCAGCTTATAATCCTGATCAATTAGCGGAATTTAATCGAATGAACGTTTGTTTTGGCTGCGACTTAAGTGGTGCTACTTTATCTGGCAACCATTCAAATGCAGTTTTAAATTCTACAAATTTAACTGGATCACGTGGTATGGGAACTTTCTCTGCCAGCAATTTTTCTGGCAGTAATTTGTCATCAGCAAATTGGAGTGAAAGTAATTTAAGTTATTCGCAATTAAGTTATATTCCATTAATCAAAACAAATTTTACCAGTGCTGACTTAAGTTACACGAATTTTGAAGGTTCAAATACAAATGATGCCATTTTTGATGGCGCAAATCTTTATGGTTCTAATATATCTCAACAGCAATTAGATAACGCAGCGAGTTATTGCTGGGCAACCCTGCCGAATGGTGTCAAAAAGAATTGTTAAGACATTATCAACCCAAGCAGTACATGCTTGGGTTGACTTAATCATGAAGTGTGATTCCTGCAGTGGTAATTAAAAATATTTAATTATATTGATCTTGTTTTCATACCGGCATGTTGACTTTTATATACAATATCGCATGATAGCTATGTCTTAAAATGGACTTTAAGAGGATATTCGCATGCAGCGTTCGTTTTCATTATTTCAACCAAGTTATCATGGGCTGCCAAAAATGAAATATATATTTTTATTTGATATGGATGGAACACTTTGTGACAGTGAAGAAATTTATGCCAAAGCAATGCAAAACACATTAGAACAAGTGATAGGTACTCGTATAGCATTTGATGTAGCTATTTCATATACACTCGGTCACTGTGTTAATGATGTTATCGCAAATGTTTTTTCAATTTATAACATTGATCTTGCTAAAAAAGACGAATTTTATCATTTAATAGATAATAATTTTCATCAACTCAGAGCGAAACATTTGGATAAATTTTTAATTACTCCGACGGTTGAATTATTTAAACATTTATTAACAAAAGGTTATCCTGTTGGCGTCGTGTCAGGCTCTTCTCGTCATGATATTGCCACTGTTTTAAATTTAATGGGCATTAAATCTAGTGTGTTAATCGTAGGAAATGAAGATTACCAACATGGTAAACCTAGTCCTGAGCCGTATTTAACAGCCGCAAAACGTTTACATCTTTCACAAGAAGAAATAAAACACAATGTCATCGTAATTGAAGATTCGCCTGTTGGTGTTAGTGCAGCACTTGCGGCAGGAATGCATGTTATTGGTTTGCAAGGATCGTTAGCTAAATCATTGCATGAGGCGGGTGCAACGGCGGTTTTGGACAAAAAAGATATCGGTGCTGAAGGCAAAAATGAAGCTAAAATCAACTTGATAAATTGGTTAAGTGAATATCTTAGCATATCAACGAATGGCAAAAATATGCGATTTAATTAGAAGTAGATTTTGTGTTGTACTTAAGCGCCAATGTTACGTGTTTATGTAAAAATAAAAATATTAATATATCCATCAATATTTTTCTGATAAATTTTAGCTGGTGAGCTTGCTTGATACTTGATAGTGAAATACTATTTCTGCCACTAATATTCAAATAGATCAATCACAGGGAGAAATTGTATGTTTAGTGATCTCGTTAATGAGATTTATCGCTTACCGGAGCAGCATCAGCTTAATATAATAAGAGGGTTAGTTGAAGGCGTAATATCATTAGAATCATTACTTCAATCAGAAGGGCATATTTACAAACTAAAACAACATTTTGGTGCATTAAATGATTTTAATGAATTAGTAGATTTATTTGTTCATAACAATTCTTTTTTGGAAAATGATAATCGCGGATTTGATTTACTAAAAGAATATCGTAGTTTGTCTATTCTACTGAGAATCACAAAACATGATGAATATCAAAAAAAGATTATCACGATCACTAATAATAGCAAACTGTGATGGATGATTTTAATAAAATATCATCTAAAGATAATTCATTTGTATTTGCCATCAATCTTCTTGTTCAATTGCTTGCTAAAGCAGCTTACCATGATGATCTAAGTACTAAAAACATTTTAGGCATGTTAACTGCATTAATAAATGATCCATTGGTAACAGTTAAAAACGAGCGTGATTGTTTAAATAGATTTCAGCAATTTTATGATATTTTAACGCATTCATATATTTCAAATGATAAAAAAGAATTTATTAAATCTCTTACTATAAAATTTCTCGAATTAGAGCTTAGATGTCGTGCGCCACTTAATAAAACCATTTCTTTTCTATATGACCTGAAGAAAAAAATAGATGAATCAAGTCAAGAAATAACAAGCAGAAAATTTTTATTTTTTGGCAACAAAAAGAATGAGGCAGTTGATAAGTTAAACGTTATTTTAAACAAATTAGCTGATCAAACGCATTCATTAGTTGGTAATGAAAATATTTATGGCAGTCATATTCAATCAATTTTTAATGATGTATACGAAATTATTTCACATGAAAAATCAACTTTATTGCAACCTAAAACTAGCAATTCATTTTTTAATGATTTATTTGAGCAAATGCAGAAAATAATTAATCATGAAAATGAGGCGTTGAATTGGCAGCAATTTAAAAAAATAAAAAATGGATAAATTGCAGCTATTTTATGCGATGTTATTCCGTAAACTAGCATAGAGCGCCCGGGTCTTATGGTTCGCTATTGAGCTATTCACATATTGCTTTTTTTACTCATTTTCTGTTTAAATAAAACTAATCAATTAGTTGAGTGTACATTAACATGTATAAAACAGTGACGCGTCATTCAAGTATCAGCGGAAAAGGAACTTTTATTACGGAAAATGTGCGTGCAGGCGAATTTATTAAACAACTCACTGGTGAACCTGTTCCAGTCAATCAGATCCTGCAGATTTGTGCTGAACGTGGTGTATCTTGGGATGATCCTTTGCAAATAGATGAGAATACTTATTTGATCTTGGATGAGTATTCGACCACCATTAATCACAGTTGTGATCCTAATGTTTGTCTGCGCAATAAAAATGATCTTTATGCAATAAAAGACATTAAGGCTCATGAAGAATTAATATTTGATTACTCTACCACCGAAGGTATTTTCATTCCTTGGTCGATGAAGTGCGCTTGCGGTGCAAAACAATGCAGAAAAGTGGTAGGTAATGTGCTAAGTATTCCGCGAGATACATTGCAAAAATATATTAAATTACATGCTTTGCAAAATCATATCCTGCGACAATTAAAAATTTGTGATGCTAAACATTTGTTTGATGAGAAAGTAGAAGCGTGAAAATATTTTATCGTTTGTATACTTAACCGTTCGTCCTCCGGAAAAATATTACATCACTTAACCGTTCTTCCTGAGGAGAAGCGTGGAGCGCTTCGTCTCGAAGGATGAACAGATAAAAAAAATTAATATTTTACGTTCATGCTTCGAGGGTTTTGCTACGCAAAACCACCTCAGCACGAACGGGAAATTATCCCATCGCCATACGTGTTAATGTCGAAACAACTGAAAATGTTACGGCAGTAGCAGCGCCCACTGCAACAGAAGCTACAACAGGATGTTTTCTAAAAAATGAGGAACAATTAGCTGAGATGGGTGGAGATGGATTTTGATTTTTAGCTTGGTTAATTCGTATTATTTTTTCAGATTTATTTTCAGTATAATCAGCCATGAAATCATAATTAGTTAACATTCTCTTTTCTTCAATATTAACCAAACCAAATTTATCCCGCATATGTATAGTTAATTGGGCAGATTTAACATCATCAGCAGTTAAATTTTCTTTGGTTTTAGATTCATTTTTAAAATCAACTTCAAGTGGACAAGTGATTTTTATCACACCCGATAAGTTTTCCCATTGTTTACTAAAGGAGATGAGTTTTTCTTCTCTTTCATTATTCGGCATTTTTTCTAACATATCTGCCAGTTTTTTGGCTTCGGATTGCATTTTTGGTTTTTTATCTAAATATGTCATATCTGTTTTTTTAATTTCTTCTGAAACTTTTACAAAATCTGCTAAATCGAATTCAAACATGTGATCATAATCAAATCGCATAATAAATTTATTTGGCATTTTAGATGAATCATATTCAACAAATGTAAAAAATTTTCCAACAACAGGTTTCTTATCATCATCAATATCAATTTTTTCAATTACTCCAACCGTTTTTTGGCATGATTTAATCGCGGCTTGCATGATTTCGCCATCAAGAACTTTTTTCAGTTTGATTTGCTCAGCTTTTAAATCATAGTTTTGAAGAAAGTTGGCTATCTCTTTTTCATTACCCTTAGGCGTAAATTCCTTAGTAAATACTTCAACAATTTTTTCAAATTCTTTTATGGCAAGTGCTTTTTGTTCATCTTTGGTTAACGCTGATAGTTTTTTTTCGGTTGTGATTTCTGTGCAATGCATTATCGTAATTCCTTGAATATCAAATTAATTAGTGATCGCAGTCTCGATTACATGACTTCCCAAATGCGTGAATCTTCTGTTCCAAGATCAAAAACAGAAATGCCGCGCAAATGATATTTTTTAATTAACGCATATTTTGCTTTGAATGATTTGATATCTTCAACGAAAATATATTCGTTTAAATCATCTCGTGAAAAAATAGAATAATAAATTTTTGCATTGTTATCCCATACTAAACGCGATTTATTGTGATGAATTAATTTCATGGCTGAAGTAAAGTCCATTGCTCTGATTCGTACAGCAATTTTTCCAGATGAGGATTTTCCTGTGTACCAGTACATTGAAAAATCAGGAATGCCAATCGAAATTTTATTCGCTGGAATATATTTTAAAGCGTATTTTACTACTTGATTTGTCCATGGCTCTGTAGCCGATGGGCCAGGCGTGGTGCCGATACCATGTTGGTTATAAGCCATGATGCTAACAAAATCGGCGGCTTTGCCAAGCTGTTTAAAATCATAAGCTGCTTCCCAATTTTCTAATAATTTTTTCTGAAATAATGAATGTGGTGTATCTGTTGTAATAGGCGCAATGGCAAAACTAACTTTGTAACCATTTTTATGTAATTGATTAGCAGCTTGTTGATAAAAATGTGTTAGCAAGTCACGATCTTCTTTTGCAATCATTTCAAAATCAAGTTGCACGCCATAAAAATTATTTTCACGACAGAGTGCAATTAAAGATGAAATTGCTTTATTTATTGCATCAGGATTAGATAAAAATTCATGCGCAATTTTTTTATCGAATTGTGAATTCGTGATAAGCGGCATGATTTTCATTTTATGTTGAGTTGCAAAATTGAAAATATCAGGCTCAATTTCGCCAGTTACTAATCCGGTTTCATTGATGTGATAAGCTTGTGGAATGAGAATGTCTATTTTTCGATAATTTTTTTTCAGGCTATTCATCGAGTCTTCAAAGGTACACATTCTGTCAGATGTATGATGACGTAAAACATAAAAAACATTTTCTGAAGCGAAGCATTGCGTGCAGAAAATGAAATTGATGACTATAGCGAATATTATTTTTGTGTAAGACATGTTTGTTATTAGCTCATATTTTTTATTTGAGTATAATCAAAACTGGCGCATTGAGTATTATTAGTCTGTGTTTTTTGTAGAAGCACTTGATAACCATCAATAACATCAATTTCCTGAATAGCATCAATATGCATTTTTTTGTTTTTGAAAATATCTTTTTCTTTTACTTTTGATTTAACATCTTGCACGTTTTCAGCGGCTACCAAAAAATTAGTATGCAGTTCGTAAATTCCTATTTCATGGTCATAAAATCCTGCATGCACGATAAATAATTTCATCATCATTTACGTCTCTCATTTTGTTTTTATTTGATCCTGTTTCAATTTGAACGTGCATTTTAGCGGTTTTAGGCGAAATATGATAGAGCATCTGATTTAATGATAGTTAATTGATTATTAAGAATAAGTAGCCTGGTTGGAGCGTTGCGGCGATAACCAGGCATGTTGAATTATATTCAGCAATCTTATTTCTTAATTAATTCTGCGCTAAACCGTGCATCATCATAAACAATGAAGCAGTGATTGGACGAATCGCAAGAAGTTGAGAGAGTATGTTTTGTTGGAACTGGAATGGTTATATTTCCATCCTGACACGCAACATCAATTTGTTGTTCTTTGACATTCACGCCATCGGTAAAATTAATTTTTACACGATATTTATCATCTTGAAGTGATTCAGCATTGAGCATCACAAGATGAGAACAGCCATTGAATTGTGTGCACTCAGTTGGATTTTTTAAATGTGTTTCGCCAGTCCAAAAACCTGGTAATTTTGCACATAAGTCATTTGAATTTGCTTGTGCATTGATGCTCAAAAGAGCCGTGCTGGCAATGATAGAAAAGATAACGGTTTTGATAAGTTTCATGATATTTGTTCTCCTTAACGATAATAATTCTTCCTAATGCATTACTAAACCTGGGCGCAATGTATAAACATCCAGGTTTGTAATTTTATTTAACTTTCAATTTTGATTGCGGTCATTTCACTACGTGAGTAACTGGTTGGAATATCTTTAATTGGACTGGCTTCTAATAATGAATCTTTCTTGTCACTTTTTAGATAGGCAGCAATGGCGGCACCTCTGATGGCAACAGCTTTAGCATCATCATTTTTTACATTAGCCGATGCTTTTGATGCTTTTAAAATATAACGATTTGTAAAAATAATTTCGTTATCGGTTACTTGTGTTACTGTTCCTTTCATCACAATATTCATACGTGGTACAAATAAATAAGTTTTACCAACCTCAAAAAATTGATCAGCAGCAAAAGCGGTATTAGCTAAAAAAGTTGCGAGTACGATAGATATTTTAAAAATATTTTTCAACGTCATTGTTTGCATTCTCCATATAAAATGAATGTAGAAAATAACTTGTTTTGAGATTGTTGTAAACAAGTTCGTGATTAAAATTCATCTTTCCATTTGCGCAGCCATTGAAATACTTCGATGGGATGAGAAAGTTTTTTCTTAGTAAATTTTTCGACATTTTCGATTAATTCTGATGAATCACAACGTAGAAATGGATTAGTAAGTTTTTCTATTTTTAATGTTGATGGCAATGTTGGTAAATGTTGTGAGCGCAGCTCGTTAACAAATTTTAATCGTTCAATACTATCTTGGTTGCTTGGTTCAACAGTGAGAGAAAATCGTAAATTATTTTGTGTATATTCATGGCCACAATAAATTTTTGTTACATCTGGCAGCGCAGCCATTTTTTGTAATGTCATATACATTTGTTCTGGCGTACCTTCAAATAAACGACCGCAGCCAGCTGAAAAGAGTGTGTCGCCACAAAAAATTGAATTTAATCCATAATACGCAATATGTCCTAATGTGTGACCGGGGATATCTAGCACATAAAATATCTTATTATTTAAATCAATCATGTCGGGTTCTTTTACTGATTTTGTGACACCAGAAACGTTTTCTTTTGCTGAACCGATAACAGGAATATTAAATTTTTCTTTCAGTTCCGTGATCCCATTGGTGTGGTCCCAGTGATGATGGGTAATGAGTATGCCGACTAGTGTGAGTTGTTGTTGCTTCAGAAAGTCGATCACTGGTTTTGCTTCGCCAGGATCAACAACAAGCGCAGATTTTTTTTGCGAGTCGATAATAGCCCATATGTAATTATCTTTTAGTGCCGTAATGGGAATAATTTCCATTTTGTTCCTTAGCAAAGAAGATAATAATCCGAGTATCGCTATATCAGAATTATGTTTTAAGATTTTTAATTCATTAACCGTGAAACATACTGACGTGCAATCTCAAGGGATAAATTAAAAGGCTAATCAAAATAGTAAAGATCTCGGACCAATGAAATGAATCCTTAGTCAGGACTGACCCACTACGTTACATCTTAGATGATCATATTTGATGCTTTGTATTTTAGTAGTTACCACTCATTCCAGTATGCATTGCACCGGATCCTGCGGAGATGCGCTCAGCGGGACTCGTGCTTACTTGGCGAGGTGTATTGTTGTCAGTCGTTGTTGCACATCCTTGAAGACCGATTAGGCATATGTAAACTGAGGTGATCATCATGATGAATCGCATATAAAATTCCTTTTAAATTAAGAAGATCTTCTTAATACTATCTACAAAAATAGTGATAGTCACTAGGTAATATTTGCAGCATTTAATGTATTATGTTGCCTGTTAGCTAAAATTGATTTAAATGCGGATTGTCATTAAAAATTTCAGCATATTTTTTTAAGAATTTCATCTTCTTTGAGTGAGCTGTATCTGGCTGTCTTTGAGTAAGTGATTAGCGTCAATCAGTCCATTTGGGCTCACTAGTTCTTTTTTCGCAACAAGATGTTCTATAGATGAATGAACAGCCTTTCAGCTTTTATGCAGATGCTTTAACGCTTCTTCCATGCTAAAAGCGCATCTTGATGTTGCCATGTAACTCATTGATTAATAATGGGCCCACTAGGACTCGAACCTAGGACCAAGGGATTATGAGTCCCCTGCTCTAACCAACTGAGCTATGGGCCCGGCGGGATGATCGAAAATCTGATCACTTAAGAGCGCCAATGATAACCGGAACTTATTCTGCTTTCCAGTATCAAAATATGAAAATCAATCCAATGTTAGGTAGTCGCGATTTTCTTGCTCTTCAACATGAGAAGAATTTGTAGGAGCTTGCGGAAGCGGGAGAATAAAAAAACGATGGTTATGTAAAAGCTTTAGCGAACTCATTGTTCTAGCAACACGAGAATTGAAAATTGGTTCAGAAGGTGAAAGTGATATAACTGCCGCATCATCACAATTAGCTTCGTGCATAAATACACACAACTTAACTTGTTTTGGCCAGTTTGGCTCATTCATCACATTTAAAGCGGCATTACAAAATTCTTTATTATCGTCAACAAAATCTAAGTGTATGGCATCAGTCTCAGGAAAATTTTTAACGGCATTGAGAGCGATTTGCAACAATTGACGGTTTTTGTTTTGATGAAATTCTTCTACTTGCTTAACGCTTGCATAATTATTTTCATTCGTTGGTTTTTTTTCGTGATTTTCTTCATAAGGTTTAATAATTTCACGAAAAGCTTTGCCGCATTCTTCGCTAATTAAGTCATCTAAAGTTGACACCTCAATGCATTTAATACCAGCTTCATTCTGAAAGTTTTCCGTGATTTTATAAGTCGAGTAATTATTCGCAACTTGGAGAACAGAATAATTGTGATGGCAAGCAATTTTCATCGCATGCTGCATGAGTACATCCACAGAACGAAAGCATCGATGAGTGCAACCATAAAAGCCATCATAATAATTTTCTTTTGCATATTTCACTAACCCTTTGGAAAGCATTTTGGAATTAGTACCAAGAATAGTGACAGCACAGAAATCGTAATCAACAACGAGTAATCTAATATTTTTTTTCGGCATTCTGTACTCCAATTAAATGATTTAACATTGATAATGGTTTATTATTTTTACTGGTGAATTTACCTTCTCGGCCGCGACACGCCAGTCATTAAATAAAGGCAAATTAGTTTGATACAATGATTGCGTTTCTTCTTCAACTGGCGAGATTAATTTTATTTCTAATGATTGTTTGTGATAAACGTGTAGTGATACATTCTTGGGCCAATTTTCTTGCAAATGAGCATTGCATGCTGTTTCACATAATTTAAGAACATCATCGATATAATCTAAGTGAATTTGATCGTTTTGATGAGTAGAAGCAACATGTTTAGCAATATGAAGTAGTTGCGCATTCTTGCTATCAAGATAATCTCCTCTTTTTTTATGCGCAATATATTTTTCTTGATCGATATTTGTTTTGCCATATTTTTCTAACGGTAAAAGAAGCTGCTCATATGCTTTGCCGCATTCTTGATAAAGAATATCATCTAAAATGGATACAGCCTGACATGGTAATTTAGATATTTGTTCAAAATTTTGCGTAATTTGAAACGTAGCGCCTTCGTTATCGTCATCTATGTAATATGATTCATGGGTTCCCTTTCGATGTTGGATGAAAAATCTCATATGAGAATAAGATCGATGCGTACAACCATAAAATCCAACATAATTTTTTTTGCCAGCAAAATCGAGAATTAATGGCGAAATATGATGCGGCCCATCGAAGTCTTCATGATGCAAAGTTTTATCGTAATCTAAAATTAAAAAATTAGAAAGTTTTGGCATATTATTTTAATTTTTTCCCCGCCAATTTTAATTGGCGGAGTGTTTAGTTAATGCTTATTCTTGTTCTTCTAAGAAACTACGAAGTTGTTCAGCGCGAGATGGATGACGTAATTTACGCAACGCTTTTGCTTCAATTTGACGAATACGTTCACGTGTCACATCGAATTGTTTACCCACTTCTTCGAGTGTGTGATCAGTATTCATATTGATACCAAAACGCATACGTAACACTTTTGCTTCACGCGGTGTAAGTGATGCCAATACTTTTTGCACTGATTCTGATAAACCAAAATTGGTGGCTGCATCGATTGGTGAAATCGTATTGCCATCTTCGATGAAATCACCTAAATGTGAATCTTCATCATCACCGATGGGTGTTTCCATTGAAATTGGTTCTTTCGCAATTTTGAGAATTTTACGGATTTTATCTTCCGGAATACTCATTTTGCGGCTCAACTCTTCAGGCGTTGGTTCCAAACCTGTTTCTTGCAGCAATTGACGAGAAATACGATTTAATTTGTTGATGGTTTCAATCATGTGCACAGGAATACGAATCGTGCGCGCTTGATCAGCGATCGAACGGGTAATCGCTTGGCGGATCCACCAAGTCGCATAGGTTGAAAATTTATAACCGCGTTGATATTCAAACTTATCAACTGCTTTCATCAAACCAATATTACCTTCTTGA
>CAZKUQ010000010.1:0-27595 GCA_964555965.1 uncultured Coxiellaceae bacterium | reverse complement strand
AAGCTGGGGCGGGGATAAATTTAATTACCATTACCATTATCATCATCTTTTTTGTTGTAAATATCTTCGCCTTCCATTGATTGACGATTTTGTTCACCTTGTTCACGTCTTGCATGACGAGCATGACGATGTCGACGAGGTTTAAAACGAGGTCTAGATTTTCTTTCTTGTTGTGTTGTTAATTGGTCAACCATTGGTGATGTACTGGATGATTGACTATCGCTTGATTGAACAGGATTTTCAATAACAATCGGTAATGATGGTTGAGTAATATTCATTGGAACTTGATTTGTGGTTGTTTCAATTAATGATTGAGTCGGCTCGGTTGAACGAGATTCTTTGGTTGATGGCTGACGGCTCTTTTGTTCATCTTTATGTTCATGATGATCATGGCGTGGTTGATGCGAATCGCGATGATCTTTAGTGTCGCGTCCTTCGCGAGTGTCTCTTTGATCTCTGCGTTGTTCGCGATGTTCAGAACTTTTATAACCACCAGGACTTCTTCCGCTTCCACGATGATTTCTACCGCCGCGTTGATGTTGGTGATGACGTCCGCCGCGACGACGTTGATGATGGCGTGGTCTAAATTGACCTTTGCTTTCATCACTGGGTTCACTAGTCTTTTCTGATGAAGGCTCTTCTTTCTTTTCAAATAAAAATGTAAATAATTTTTTTAATAGTCCTGGTTGGCCTTGACCTTGTTCTTTTGCTGCTGCTGTAGATGGTTGTTCCGGCGAAACAATAGGTGCAGGCGGAGCAGGCATTTCTTCCATCGGAATATTTCTAACGAGTGGTTCTTGATGCGCTTTTTGTACCGCTTGTGGCGTTGCTTGACTAGATATTTCTGGTTTAATTGCCAATTTATAGCTAGCTAGTTTTTCATCTTTTTCAGTGAGATCAGAAATGCGAATGCGCTCAACTTCATATTGTGGAGTAAGCAAATGCACACTTGGTACAACAATAATCGACACTTGTTGACGTTTTTCTATGTCAATAATTGCTTGGCGTTTTTCATTTAATAAATAAGCAGCAATTTCGCTTGGCAGAATGGTTCTGACTTGTGCGGTATTTTCTTTTAATGCTTCTTCTTCAATGATGCGGATGACTGACAAGCCAAGTGATTCTATGCCACGAATTGTTCCTTGACCAAGACAACGCGGACAAGTTACGCGAGTTGATTCACCTAAAGATGGGCGCAAGCGTTGACGTGACATTTCAAGTAATCCAAAACGTGATATACGCCCAATTTGCACGCGTGCTCTATCCATGGCGAGTGCTTTGCGTAAACGTTCTTCCACTTCACGTTGATTTCGAACAGGTGACATATCAATAAAATCAATGACGATTAATCCGCCAATATCACGTAATCGTAATTGGCGTGCAATTTCATTTGCTGCTTCGAGATTTGTCATGAGAGCAGTTTCTTCTATATCGCCGCCTTTAGTCGATTTTGCTGAATTGATATCGATTGAAACCAGTGCTTCAGTATGATCAATAATAATTGAACCACCTGATGGGAGCCGCACTTCACGTTGAAATGCAGATTCAATTTGGCTTTCAATTTGAAAACGAGTGAACAATGGGGTTGGATCTTTGTAAAGTTTGACACGATTAACGAAATCAGGACGAATTAATTTAAGATGGTTGACGACATCTTCATGAACATCAGGATGATCAATTAAAATTTCATCAATATCTTTACGTAAATAATCACGCAAAGCGCGAATAACCGCATTGCCTTCTTGATAAATTAGAAAAGGCGCAGGCTTGTCTTTTGCAGCACGCTGCACAACATCCCATAAGCGTAATAATATTTCGAGGTCCCATTGCAATTCTTCTTGCGTTCTTCCGCCACCAGCAGTTCTGATGATTAAGCCCATGCCATCTGGTGCTTGTAATGAGCCTAATAAAGAATGCAATTCATCGCGTTCTTCGCCTTCAATGCGGCGTGAGACTCCTCCTGCACGAGGGTTATTTGGCATGAGTACGAGATAACAACCTGGTAAGGTAATAAAAGTCGTTAGTGCTGCACCTTTATTCCCGCGCTCTTCTTTTTCAACTTGGACAATGAGTTCTTGATCTTCTTCTAATACTTCAGAGATAGTCGGGCGACGACCAGAATCTTCATAGCTACTTCTAAAACAAGAACGAGCGACTTCTTTTAATGGTAAAAATCCGTGACGTTCCTCACCATAGTCGACGAAGGCTGCTTCAAGACTTGGTTCGATACGTGTTATTTTACCTTTATAAATATTCGATTGTTTTTGTTCGCGAGAAGTTGATTCAATAATAAGATCATAAAGATATTGTCCGTTTGCTAACGCGATTCGCAACTCTTCATCTTTATGAGTTGCATTAATTAACATTCTATTCATGTTGTTCTGTCCACTTAATTGATGCTGTGGCACAGAGATGAGTTATTTTATAGTAGAGCAATTAACAATTTGTGTTGATCATACCAACACGAGAGCATCAATGCTCATTAACATAACTAGAGAAAATATTATCGTTCATTTTTATTCTCCAGCGAGGTTTTTGTTAAAACCAGTGCTTCGTATTAACATAAGGTTCAGTGAACCTATCAAGAATTCATTGCTCTTTGCTGCATTCAGCGTAAACTCTACAAACTATTCTCATCATCCAGTGCCTGTGCACGTTTATTCAATTTAAATTAAAAAGTTCTTGATGGTGACTGTAAAATTAAAATTTAATTTCAGTCAGGATAATACCTATTTCAGGGTATAGAGAATATTACCAATATCTTGATTTTATATCAATTAAAACCAGGGTAACGATATGAGTCTTTTGTCTAAACAAGATCATAAACGCACTGCTGTGCAATATATTGCTATTTCTGCAGACCAAGAAGACCAACGAATTGACAATTTTCTGATCACTTACTTGAAAAATGTGCCCCGATCAAAAATTTATCGGATTTTACGTAAAGGGGAAGTAAGGGTTAACAAAAAACGTGTTTCACCATCTTATAAGTTAATCGAAGGCGATATTATTCGATTGCCGCCACTTTTTCTTGAAGAAAAGGCAAAAGCTGCTCCACCGGCAAAAGATACTATGTCATTGCTTGCAGATAGAATTTTATACGAAGACGAGTATTTATTAATTATCAATAAACCATCTGGCATGTCGGTGCATGCAGGAAATACAGTTCGGGTAGGTGTGGTTGAGGCGTTGCGTCATATGTTTCCAAAATTACCGCATTTAGAACTAGCACATCGTTTAGACTCAGAAACTTCTGGGTGTTTAGTGTTAGCAAAGAGAAAACGTATTTTACGTGAGCTTCATACATTATTACGTGAGGGTAAAGTTAACAAGATTTATTGGGCATTAACAAAAGGAAAATGGAAAAAATCTGAATTGAGAGTTGATCTGCCATTACATAAAGACTATCGCGATGGAGGGAAGCATGTTGTTGAGGTAAATCGCGAAGGTAAATCTGCCTTAACTGTGTTTACGCCATTAAATGAATTTACATCAGCTTCTTTGATGGAGGTCAAACTTTATACTGGTCGGACTCATCAAATACGTGTGCATGCTAAGCATCAAGGCCACCCGATTGCAGGGGATGATCGATACGGGGATCCTGAATTTAATAAATTTTGTCATTCGCTTGGACTAAAGCGAATGTTTTTGCATGCTTACTCAATTGATTTTACTTTACCTTCTTTAGATAAGCGTATTTCAGTTGTCGCACCGTTGGATACAGAACTACAATCTACTGTAAGAGCTTTTGAACGTAAATCTTAAATGGTGGCTTATGAATCTCGACGACAAGCAAGAAAAGCATGAACAAGAAGTAATTGACAATATTTCGCAACGCGGTATTTATCTACTGCCGAATTTACTGACAACAGCTGCTTTATTTGCAGGCTTTTATTCCGTGGTGGCTGCACTGAAAGGTTATTTTGATACAGCAGCGATTGCCATTTTCATTGCCATGATTGCAGATGGCTTAGATGGAAGAGTGGCGCGATTAACCAATACACAAAGCCCATTTGGCGCACAATACGATAGCCTTTCTGATATGTTGGCATTTGGGGTTGCGCCAGCATTAGTTTTGTATAGTTGGACGCTCATACATTTGGGCAAAATTGGCTGGATAGTTGCATTTTTATATACGGCTGGAACCGCTTTACGTCTTGCACGATTTAATACACAAGTAAATGATAAAAAATATTTTCAAGGATTACCTTCTCCTGCCGCTGCTGGCATGATGGCGAGTATTGTATGGATGGGATCAAACTATGAAGTTGATGGGGGTGTGTTGATGCTCCCTGTGGCAGTGCTGACTATTTTTGTTGCCGGATTAATGGTGAGTACTATCCGTTATTCCAGCTTTAAAAATATTGATTTCAAAGGAAAGGTTCCTTTTATTACGGTTGTTGTCGCAGTATTTATTATCACTGCTGTTGCTTTAGAGCCTGCTGAAATGTTATTTGGCATATTTTTTATTTATGTTATATCCGGTCCCGCGATAACTTTATGGCAGCTTCGCAAAGTAAGAAAACAGCGTAAATTAGATAATCGCCAGCATAAAAAACGTATGTATTAGATCATGCCTAGAGAGACGGACGGGGCTACAAACGAATTAACATTCAGGTAAATTAGCAGCAAGTCCTCCTTGAGACGTTTCTTTGTAAATGGACATCATGTCTTTCCCGGTTTGTTTCATGGTCGCAATTACCTTATCAAGTGAAACATAATGTTGGCCATCACCAAGTAAAGCGAGTCTTGCAGCATTCATAGCTTTTACGGCGCCCATCGCATTACGCTCAATACATGGAATTTGCACCAACCCATTTATTGGATCGCAAGTTAATCCAAGATGATGTTCCATGGCAATTTCCGCCGCGTTTTCGATTTGATAAAGAGTGCCGCCAAGCATGGCGGTAAGCGCACCGGCAGCCATTGAGCAAGCAACGCCGACTTCGCCTTGACAGCCAACTTCTGCACCAGAAATAGAAGCACCTTTTTTATAAAGAATCGCAATCGCACCAGCTGTCAGTAAAAAATCAATGGCATCAGTTGGCTTAGCTTGAGAATAGAAAGTGAGATAGTAATGTAAAACGGCGGGAATGATGCCTGCTGCACCATTAGTTGGCGCAGTGACAACACGACCGCCAGCGGCATTTTCTTCATTTACGGCAATAGCAAAAAGATTTAACCATTCCATGCTATCCATATATTCATACGAAGTTGGCTTGCCTTTCGCCAGTAATTTTTGATAAAGCATGGGCGCACGTCGTTTGATATTTAATCCGCCAGGTAAAATGCCAGATGATGCACAACCTTTATTAATGCAATCACGCATGACTTGGCTTATTAGCATCAGACGTTCTTTCACTTCTTTTTCAGTACGCAAACTACATTCATTGAGTAGCATTAATTCGTTTATTGAGAGATTATGTTTTTCACATTGTTCGAGTAAAGCCTTAGCTGTTTCGAAAGGATAGGGTGCATCAGTATTAATATGTGTTTGTGCTTGATCTGCTTCATCTTGATCAAGTATAAAACCGCCGCCAATAGAATAATAAATATGTGAATATATTTTTTGTTCTGCAGCATCAAAAATAGAAAAACGCATGCCATTTGTATGGGCGGGTAATAAATCTTTAAAATTAAAAACCATATCTCGACGATAATCAAAAGAAATAGGATGAAGATGGAATAGATTTATTTTTTGCGACTCAATGATTTCTTTTGCATGAGGATGAACGACATCAGGATTAATAGATTCGGGTAGGTTTCCTTCGAGCCCCATCAAAATAGCGCAATCGGTTCCGTGACCTTTGCCAGTAAAAGCAAGTGACCCAAATAATTCGACTTCAATTCGATGTGTTTTTGTTAACCGTCCCTGATCCTGTATGCGAGACATAAAAGCATGAGCTGCTTTCATGGGGCCAACAGTATGTGAGCTAGATGGTCCTATGCCAATGGAAAACAGGTTAAATACACTGATAGTCATGTTTGAAATCTCGTTTGAATCATTCCAAGTTATTCTAGGGATGTTTTATTGAAGTGGCTAGCGCAACATTTTAATGTTAAAATTTCTGCCAATTTTTGCTTATAAAAATAGTGAATCTCTTATGCCTATCTCGGTTAGACAATTATTGACCAACTCAAGACTAATGGCTGTTTTATTCATGGGTTTTGCATCGGGTTTGCCATTAGCCTTAACGAGTTCGACTTTACAAGCTTGGTTCACTGAAGCTAACGTGAATCTTACCATGATTGGGACACTTTCCTTAGTAGGTATTCCTTATTCATTAAAATTTTTATGGGCGCCAATATTGGATCACTATCGTTTACCTATTTTAGGTAGACGCCAAGATTGGGTATTAGTATCTCAATTAGGGTTGGCATTGAGCTTATTTATTCTAGCTAATTTAAATCCGCAATCAAATGCAGTATCGATGGGGGTGGTTGCGTTATTAGTGGCATTTTTATCTGCAACACAAGACATTGCGATCGATGCATATCGAACAGATATATTGCATGTAAATGAGCGTGGTTTAGGGGCAAGTTACACCGTTTTTGCTTATCGAATTGCTGCTTTAATTTCCGGTGGATTTGCTTTAATTTGTGCAGATTATCTTGGCTGGAAATTAACCTATGAAATAATGGCGGTATCGGTTTTGTTATGCGCTATTCCTACCATACGTTCACCGCAAGTTAATATTGTTGCAACATCTAGCAATCACTTTTATCAAACGATTAATTTAGCAATACGTGATCTATTACAACGCGACAATATTTATTTATTACTTTTGTTTATTGCTTTATACAAAATTGGTGACGCATTTGCATTGCAATTATTCACTAATTTTTTATTACATGGATTAGATTTTACTTTAACAGAGGTGGGACTTGCTTATAAAGTTGTTAGTTTTTTAGCGACAATCCTAGGCGCATTTGTTGGTGGATTATTTTTGGTACGTTGGAATATTTATCGAGCATTATTAATTTTTGGATTTGCACAAGCTATCTCAAATTTAATGTTTGTTTTGCTTGCGATAGTTGGAAAAAATTTCTCATTAATGACACTTTCTATTTTTATTGAAAATTTTTGTAGTGGGCTTAGTACAGCAGCATTATTTACATTTCTTATGTCATTATGTAACACCCGATATACAGCTAGTCAATTTGCATTTTTATCCGCGGTTGCATCATTGGGCCGTGTATTCTTAGGTCCGCTTGCAGCTTTTATTGTCCAAAGATATGGATATGTTTCTTATTTTTCTTGGGCATTTGCAATATCATTCCCAGGTCTTGCTATTCTTTTTTTATTGAGAAATCAAGTAGGTTTTGCACATGCGACGGAATAAAATCTATCAGTTAATTTTTGTTATTATATTCATTTTAAATATGATGATGCCCTCATTTGCAAGCTCACCAGATGCAGATGAAGATTTATCTATCGATCGCATCGAATTAGTGCAGCAACAAATTACTCTTTTAACAAGTCGTTCACAACAAACAAAGCAGCAATTAACAGATTTACAAAAACAACATGATGAGCAAATCTCACAAATTGTCATTGAAAAGGCCAGCAAAAATCTGCTTGATAAAGCAACCTTAGAAATTTCTGTTGCCAAATCTAATTTAGAAAGTATCACGATTGAGTTGACTGATACGCAACAAACGATTAATTGGTTAGAAAAAAATATTCAAGAAATTGATAATCAACTGAATGTGCTTAATATTTTTGGTACTAAGATTGCACGTGATGAAATGGCAAATATAAGCGAATTGCGCACTGATTTGAAATATCAACAAGAATTACTCAAGCTTGAAAAAAATCGTTTTGAAATATTAGAGACATTGAAAAGCGACAACAATAATATTTTGCAATTGCAAAAAGATAAGTATAACCGATTAAATGCCATGCTGAAATCGCATCGGATGTTGCATGTTAAGCAGCAGCAAGTAAAAGATGAATTAGCTTATCAGGAAATGCAAAATCATTGGCTGAAAGAATTAAATATATTGTACGATCGCATTGCGAAAATAGATCCAGTTAAATCGAAAGCAGCTTATGCATCAACTGAGCGCGATATTTTTTATGCAAATGAAAATGCTAATTATGCCTATATTCAATCGTTAATTGCACGTTATCAAGATCAAATTCAACAAATGAAATTGAGCGTATCGCGCAGTAATTCACTTAGTTTGCTGAATGAGATGAGTGATCAAGTGCAAATACTTGGCAAACAAATTGATAAATTAGAAAATGTATTGTTATCACGAATTAAAATTCTCAATAAGCATATTACCTATCTGTTGCCACGCCAAAAAGAAAGCGAAGACATAGCTTTATACATTACTCGTTTATCCGGTATGAATGAGCAATATCAGGTTTCTAATGAACAGTTGATTAAGTTGAATAAAAATTTAAGTGAATTTCGTGTTACGCTTGATCATGCGCTACAAGTAGAATTGTCATCGCGTCAGGGATTGCCAAATTTTAGCATGAAAATGTTACTTGATCTTGGTAGAGAAATATTATTGATTCCGACGTTAGCTTTTCAAATTTTAAAAGGTTTATCGTTTTATTTGATTCATGCATTTGAATCAGCGGGATTGTTAGTTTGGATAACGTTCTTATTGGGCGAATCCATTTTTTTATTTACATTTTTCTTTTTGCGAAAAATCATTACTAGGTTGTTAGAAAAACCCTCCAACTGGCGCGAACAAATTAATTCTAAATGGTTGAGTTTGCAGTTTTTGAACCGTAATTTTATTGGGATTATGTTAATTGGAAATAGCGTCGGCTTGTTTTATTTTTTAAATATTCCTTCGCAAAGTTTTTTATTTTTTGTGTATTTATCATTTGTGTGGCTGAGCTTCAAAGCAATCGCAACGATTTCACGTTTATGTTTGGTTGAGACAATGCATGATACCAAAGGTAAAGATATGAAATTGTATCAGCGCTTGCGTGGTATTATTCTTGTGAGCGGAATGATTACGGCAGTTACTGTTTTTATTCATCAATTGCCAATGATATATGAATTAAAAATACTTTCTGAGCGATTATTTCTGTTGTGTTTAATGGTTGTGTCACTATTATTATTACGATCATGGGATGTGGTGCCAAATTTAATTCTTTCACATATGGAAACAAGGCATCCTTATTTTGAAAAAAGTATCAAACTAATTGGTGTACTTGTTCCGTTGTTAATGGTTGCCAATTCTGTTATAGGATTGGTTGGTTATCTTAATTTAGTGATGACTGTCTCTTGGTATGAAGGTGTTTTTCTTCTGGTGTTGATTGGTTATTTGATATTACGCGGACTTTTATCAGATGGAATGGAGCAGTTATCAGGAATAATCATTCGATATGTGAATAATGGTTGGCTGTTGACAGAAGCTTTTTTAAAGCCCATCGATAAAATTTTTCGTGTAACACTTTTTCTTTCTGCATGGGCAGTATTATTTTTGCTTTATGGATGGGATCAACAATCTCCGATTGTAGAACGCTTAGCAAGAATGTTGCATTATAAATTGGTGCAAGTACTGAATACAACGATTACGCCAATTAATATTATTGAATTATTTGTGGTGATATCCGTTTTTTATTGGACAGCAAAATGGACGCGTGAATTTGTTTATCGATTATTATCATCACGCACCACTGATATGGGTGTCCGAAATAGTATCGCGATTCTCAGTCAATATGGCGTGGTAATGCTGGGTTTATTTTTATGTTTACGCGTGCTCGGAATTGATTTACGTGCGCTTGCAGTCGTTGCTGGTATGTTTGCATTTGGTATTGGTTTAGGATTGCGTGATCTCGCCAATAATTTTGCTTGCGGATTTTTAATTTTGCTAGAACGCCCATTACGAGTCGGCGATATTGTTAGTATTAATGGCGTAGAAGGTGAAGTAACACATATTGGAAGTCGTGCAGTAACAGTGAAAACATGGGATTTTATGGACTTAGTTGTACCAAACACAGAAATTTTTAATAAATCTTTTACCAATTGGACGGCATGTGATAGCACAGTTCGCTCAGTGGTAAAAATTAAAATTGGGCGGCATGATAATCCACATGAAGTAAAAAATATTATTCAAAATGTGTTAGCAGTGGATCAACATATTTTGCAAGATCCTGCACCAGAAGTTTATTTAGATGAGATGAGTGATACATTACTGCAATTTGAAATCCGCTATTTTGTTAACATACGGCAAGTGAAATCACGTGTTAAAGTGATGTCTTCTGTGTTAATGGCCATCTGGGATGCATTTGCACAACATGGCATTAAACCACCTTATCCTCAGCAAGAAATATTTTTACGCAGTGAATCACCAGGACTTTTGCTTCAAGCAAGCGAGGCAATTATTGAGACAACAAAAAACTGAGCTTGCTAATCTGCCTATCTGCGGCATAATTTCAACAGAGAATTAACATTAAGAGATGAAATATGACTGACCGTTTTGAGATCGTTCGTCGTGATTTATTAGAACCAGCAGGGCTCACGGATACTGAGTTGCAGAAAGTGATTCATGTATTAGGCGGACGCACCGTTGATTATGCTGATTTATATTTTCAATCGACTTACGCAGAATCATGGGTACTTGAAGATGGCATCATCAAAGGCGGCAGTTTTGACATCGATCGCGGTGTTGGTGTGCGTGCAATGAGCGGTGAAAAAACCGGTTTTGCTTATGCTGATGACATTATATTGCCAGCTTTAATGCAAGCGGCAGAAGCTGCAAAAAGCATTGTAAAACAAGGCGCCGATACAGCTGTCAAAGCATGGAGTAAACATCCTGGCCACGATCTTTATTTGCCAATTAACCCGTTACACTCGCTTTCAGAAACCGACAAAGTTTCTTTGATGCAGCGTGTTGATCGTTATATTCGCGCAAAAGATACACGTATTGTGCAAGTTAATTTAAGTTTAGCTGGTGAATACGAAACAATTTTAGTGATGGCAAGCGATGGGCATTTAGCAGCAGATGTGCGCCCATTGGTTAGATTTAATGTGAGTGTGATTGTTGAGCAAAATGGTCGACGTGAATCTGGTTATGCTGGTGGCGGCGGTCGTTTTGATTATCAACATTTTATTGTTGATGATTTAGCTTTTCAATTTGCAGATGAAGCCCTGCGTCAAGCGCTGGTTAATCTTGATGCTATTGATGCACCAGCAGGCACGATGACAGTCGTATTAGGCCCAGGTTGGCCAGGTGTTTTGTTACATGAAGCAGTCGGTCATGGGTTGGAAGGTGATTTTAATCGCAAAGGCATTTCTGCTTACAGTGGTCGTATGGGGCAGAAAGTAGCAAGTGAGTTGTGCACGATTGTTGATAATGGCACGCTTGAAAATCGACGCGGATCACTCAATGTTGATGATGAAGGCACACCAACACAAAATAATGTATTGATTGAAAATGGCATCTTGAAAAATTACATGATGGATAAGCGTAACGCGCGTTTAATGGGTGTTGCATCAACTGGCAATGGTCGACGTGAATCTTATTCACATTTACCATTACCACGAATGACTAACACCTACATGCTTCCTGGTAAATCAGCGCCAGAAGAAATGATTGCATCAGTCAAAAAAGGATTATATGCCGTTAATTTTGGCGGCGGACAAGTTGATATAACTTCAGGTAAATTTGTTTTTTCGGCAAGTGAAGCTTATCTCATTGAAAATGGAAAAATTGGTGCACCAGTAAAAGGTGCGACATTAATTGGGAATGGTCCTGATGTATTATCAAAAGTGTCAATGGTTGGTAACGATTTAAAATTAGATACGGGTATTGGTATTTGTGGAAAAGACGGACAAAGTGTTCCGGTTGGTGTTGGTCAGCCTACCTTACTTGTCGATGAATTAACTGTCGGTGGAACGAGATCACATTCATGAATCATGTTGCAGAATTATTAAATTCCAATCAATTACAATTATTATCCCAAGATATTTTACGCGAAGCGAAAAAGTTAGGCGCTGATCAAGCTGAAGTGAATATCACTGCCAATAAAGGTTTTAATGTTATGGCACGGGAAAATGATGTTGAAACGGTGGAATATCATCAAGATAAAGTAATTGAGATCACCGTGTTTTTCGGTAAACGTAGTGGATCGGCTAGTTTATCTGATATACGTTCTGATGCAGTTCGTTCCGCTGTTGAAGCCGCGTGTCATATTGCAAAATTTACTGACGAAGATCCTGCAGCAGGATTAGCAGATAAATCAGATATTGCATTTAATTATCTGCAATTGCCATTAGCCTATCCTTGGAATATCACCGTTGAACAAGCAATCGAGCTTGCGTGTCAGTGCGAGCGTGAAGCAGTTGCATATGATAAACGTATCATGAGTGCAGAAGAAGTTTCTGTTGCCACCAGTCAAGTATTACATGTTCATGCGAACAGCTATGGCTTTTTAGGCATATTTCCATTCACACGTCATGATGTCAGTTGCGTGTTAGTAGCAAAAGATGGCAATGACATGCAGCGTGACTATAGCTATACCGTTGCTGCTGATCCCAAACATCTTGAATCGATTTCTCATGTTGCAAAAGAAGCAGCGATGCGCACAATTAAGCGTTTAGGAGCGCGACGTATTCCCACCATGAAAGCGCCAGTGATTTTTGCTGCTGAAGAAGCGCGAGGTTTAATTGGTCATTTTGCTTCAGCAATTGCAGGCAGTAATATATATCGAAAATCATCTTTTTTAGTTGATCATTTAGGCAAGCAAGTTTTTCCGAAATTTATGTTTATGCAAGAGCAACCGCATCTTATTCGTGGTTTGGGTAGTGCGCCATTTGATGATGATGGTGTGGCAACGCGTGATAATATTTTTATTCAAGATGGTATTTTGCAAAATTACTCGCTAGGTGTTTATTCGGCTAGAAAACTAGGAATGAAAACGACTGGTAATGCTGGTGGTATGCATAACTTAATTGTTAAACATGGCAATCAAAATTTAGCTGCCTTACTAAAGCAAATGGGAACAGGATTGTTAGTCACGGAGTTGATGGGACAAGGAGTCAATATTTTAACCGGTGATTATTCGCGTGGTGCAGGCGGTTACTGGGTAGAAAATGGTGAGATTCAATATCCTGTGCATGAGATCACGATCGCGGGTAAATTGCCCGACATGTACACAAATATTGTTGATATTGGTAATGATGTGGACACGCGTGGCAACGTTCATACTGGCTCAATCCTGATTGAAGAGATGATGATCGCTGGTTCGTGATAAGATAACAAATAAATATTGAACATTGTCATCCTGAGCGTAGCGAAGGATCTCTAGAATGTTCAAAAGATCCTTCGTTGCTTAGGGATAGAAAAAATCATAGTAGATGAATTTTTTCACGTTATCGGAGATTGCCATGGTCATGGAAGATCAACATTCTTCGCGATTGTTGGGTAATACCTTAATCGTTGATCCAAATGCAAATCTGCATGAATATCCGTTCATCGATCATGTTTACGTAAGTGATGATCAAGCACAATTAACACTCGGCGATTTACATGGCAATGCTTTAAAACTGATTTATGTGTTAATTCGCCAGCAAATTTTACAAATGAGCGAATCAGATTATAAAACGCTTGTTGAAATTTATAATAAGGCAACAGAAATTTTGCAGAAAACAGATTTAGAATTATTTAATCAAATTTTAAATCAATCTACTATTTTTCATCGTCCATTATTGCGGCTATTAGGCGATACACTTTGCGATCGCGGCAGCAATGATTATTTTACTCTAAAAGTTTTTGAAAAACTAAGAAGCGATCCTCATCCAGTTCCCATCGAAATTATTTTTTCGAATCATGACGCGGAATTTGTTTTGGACATGGAAATATTGGCAACATTCATGCCGAAACGGTTTAATGAAGATATGTTTGCAATGTCAACACGAAATCTGCGCATGCTGATAAATAATAAATTAGTTGAAAAAAAGGAAATTAAAAAACTGTATGAGAAATATTTCCAGCCTTTATTAAAATTAATCTCTTGTACCATTGATGAAGAAAGAAAAAATATCACCATTTATAGTCATGCACCAATTGGTTTAGCTGTTATTAAATCATTAGCTGGAAATTTTTTTATTGATGATATTGGTAAAACCGTTTTATCCATCATGTCAGCGACACAGCAAATCAATGATATTTTTTCGTCATTTGTTAAAACTAATCATGTCAATGACTTGTTAGATGATATGGCGCTTAATGCAGGCTATTTTGTGACTGAGATTAATGGAAAAGTTAAAACACGCATTAATCCGCTGCAATATCCAATCGAATTTTGTTTATGGAATAGAGATTACGAAAACTTAGAGCGTGTCAAATCGTTGCAAGGATACACGATTACTTATGTACACGGACACGACTTAGATGATCCTGATGATGATCATGTGTTTTGTTTAGATAATTATTTTGGAAAGGGTAATAATTTATATCAAGGTTTATATCATGTGCTTTATTCGCATGAAAAAATACCGACACTAATAAATAACCAAAAAAAATTATCAGATAAACCACTTAATTCTTCATCTGATCACTCACCACCTAATAATACTGCATCGATTGAAAACACACTGCAACAAGGATTAGAAGAGGTGTGGTGTTCTTTTTTTCTGATGTGAATGAGGATAAAAGTCCAGAGATAAAACAAGATCAGCAAATTTCAGTTACAAAAAATTGAAAAGGAAAAAAGCATGGAGCATCATCATTCAGAACACCATATGGATCAGCGCAAAGAAAAATCGGAACATCATCACGGTGGTCATGGAAATCACGAAGAAATGGTAAACGATTTCAGAAAACGTTTTTGGATTTCACTGATTCTAACTATTCCTGTATTACTGCTTTCACCGATGATTAGAGAGTTACTAAAGCTAGAGCCTATTTTGACTTTTAAAGGTGATCTTTACGTTTTATTTATTTTATCTTCCATTATTTTTTTCTACGGCGGCTGGCCTTTTTTAACAGGAATTGTTGCAGAATTACGTAAATATCAACCGGGAATGATGACGTTAATTGCTGTTGCCATCTCTGCTGCTTATGTTTTTAGTTCCTTAGTAGTATTCGGTTTGCCAGGTGAAATGTTTTTTTGGGAACTCGCAACTTTAATTGATATCATGCTGCTTGGACATTGGATTGAAATGAAATCGATTCTAGGTGCTGGACGTGCACTTGAAGAGTTAGTGAGACTGATGCCATCGATTGCGCATAAAATTGATGCTCAAGGTAATATCAACGATGTGCCACTAAATGAATTAAAAGCGGGAGATAAGGTACTGGTAAAGCCAGGCGAAAAAATTCCTGCAGATGGCACAGTCATTAGCGGTGATACTTCTGTTAATGAGTCCATGTTAACCGGCGAATCTAAGCCAATTGCTAAACAAAAAAATTCGACTGTGATAGGCGGTTCAATCAATGGTGAAGGTTCAATTAAAATAGAGGTGAAAAAAACTGGCAAGGATTCTTTTCTTTCTCAGGTGATCGATTTAGTCAAACAAGCACAAGAAAGTAAATCAAAAACACAAGATATCGCGAATCGCGCAGCTAATTGGCTGACGCTCATTGCACTCGGTGGTGGGGCGATTACTTTATTGATTTGGGTTACATTGACATCGCAAACATTTGCTTTTGCATTGGAGCGCACAGTCACAGTGATGGTAATTGCCTGTCCGCATGCATTGGGTCTAGCTGTACCATTGGTTGTTGCAGTTTCCACCGCCATTGCTGCAACCAATGGATTGTTGATACGCAATCGTGCTGCATTTGAAGCAGGACGTCATATTAATGCGATCATTTTCGATAAAACAGGAACGCTCACTGAAGGAAAATTTGGTGTCACCGATATTTTATTATTTAATGCAAATGAGCTTGATGAAAATCAATTGCTAAATTACGCTGCTGCAGTTGAAGCGCATTCTGAACATCCTATTGCAAAAGGAATTGTACGATCAGCAAAAGAACGCCTAGATGTCGAAAATTTTAAAGCGATCCCAGGCAAGGGAGCAGAAGGTATTGTAAAGGGAAAAAATGTAAAAACAGTCAGTCCCGGTTACTTGAGAGAAAATAAAATTAAGATGGATGATTCGCGTATTACCGAATTCAATACACAAGGTAAAACAGTTATTTTCGTCTTGATTGATAATAAACTTAAAGGCGCTATTGCATTAGCAGATATCATTCGCCCTGAATCCAAAGCGGCTATCAAGCAACTTAAAAAAATGGGCATTCGCTGCATGATGTTAACAGGTGATAATAAACAAGTAGCGAAATGGGTGGCAGATTCAATAGGTCTTGATGAATATTTTGCGGAAGTATTGCCGCAAGACAAAGTCGTTAAAATAAAAGAAGTGCAAGATCGCGGATTGATTGTGGCGATGACAGGTGACGGTGTGAACGATGCACCCGCGCTCGCTCAATCGGATGTTGGCATTGCTATTGGCGCTGGAACCGATGTCGCCATCGAAGCAGCTGATATTATTTTAGTGAAAAGCAATCCACTGGATGCAGTCGCTATTATTGCTCTTGCGCGCGCGACCACCAGTAAAATGATTCAAAATCTTTTCTGGGCAACAGGATATAATGCAGTAGCGATACCACTCGCCGCAGGTATTTTATTTAAATATGGTATTTTACTGACACCCGCATTGGGCGCGGTTTTTATGTCGCTTAGCACGATTATTGTCGCTATCAATGCGAAATTATTACGGGTGAAATAAATTTTCCTATCGCGATAATTGATAGCCTCCTGTCATGCCATGTTTTGATAAAACGATTTGCCAAAGTTGTATGTCACGTGCTCGAAAAGCACCTGCGCAAGCAAGTAAATAATAATTCCACATTCGATAGAATCGATCATCGTATTTTTTTTTCAAAAATTCCCAGTGTTGATTAAAATTAGCATGCCATGCTAACAAAGTTTTGTCATAATATGCTCCGAAGTTATGCCAATCTTCCATCACAAATAATCCTTCAGATGCTTTTGCGATTTGTGCAATAGATGGCAATATACCATTAGGAAAAATATATCGAGCAATCCATTCATCCCCCAGTGTGCTACTGACATTTGATCCAATCGTATGTAATAAAAACAAACCATCATCGGTTAAACAGCGTTCTATCATTTTCATGTAAGTGCGATAGTTAGTATGTCCCACATGTTCGAACATCCCAATCGAAATGATACGATCAAATTTATTATTTACATCTACATCGCGATAATCTTGAAAACGAATTTCAATCGGCAGACCAGAGCAATTTTGTTTAGCATACTCATATTGTTGTTGTGATATGGTGATGCCAACGACATTGACACCAAAGTTTTTTGCTGCGTATTTTGCGAATGATCCAAACCCGCAACCAATATCTAATACTCGCATGCCAGGTTTGAGCATTAGTTTTTGACAGCTTAATTCAAGTTTATTAATTTGCGCATCATCTAAATTGGCGGCGTCTTTCCAATATCCACAGCTGTAATTCATGTTTTTATCAAGCATGTAGTTAAATAAGTCATTACCAAGATCATAATGTTTTCTACCAACTTCTAGCGATCGTTTTTTGGTTTGTAAATTAACCATTTTCCATAATGCTAACTTGAAAAATAATCGTAAGTTGGTTTTTAAATTGTTATTGATTTTAGATTTGATGATACGTTCAAAAAATAGATCCAATTGCTCACAGCTCCACCACCCATCCATATATGCTTCACCTAAACCAAGTGAACCATCTTTTAATACACGCGAATAAAAATGATCATTGTGTATTTGAATATCCCAAGAAGCTTTGCCGTTGATACAAATCCCAGCGGATTGTAAATATTTATCAGTAAGTGCTTTAGCAGTTCGTTCCATGAAACATATCTCCAATGATTGACTAATTTACTATATTAATAACTCACGGATATAACATAATAATCATGAAAGTGCGCAAGGTAAACAAATTTACATGCGATTTTTCATCGATTTTTCATTTAATGTTGCTTTTTCAAAGACATTATTGGCATATGATGATTGAAAAAATGATTTATAGTTACCAATGTGATAATAAGGGATTTTCTATTTCTATATTATCTAACGGCATTTAATCTTCTCCAAATTTTTCATTCACCAATTTTTGTAGCGCTTCAAAGGCAACATTTTCATCACTACCATCAATTGCCACATCAACAACGCTATCTTTTTGTGCGCCTAGCGTAATGACACCCATGATGCTTTTTGCATTAACGATACGATCGCGATAAATCAATTCAATATTGCTTTCGTAACGTTTAGCGACATCAACTAATTTAGCGGCTGCCCGTGTGTGCAACCCTAATTTATTTTGTATAATGATTTGTTGTCTGATCATAAATTACCGATGTTGGTCAATGATTTTTTCTTTATGTTTGGTCATTTGTCCCGTGAGTTTATCAACGAGCATATCAATTGATTGATACATATCATGTGATTTTGCAGCAGCATGCATTTCAATGCCATCGAAATACAAAGTCGCTTCAGCAATTTGATCTATGTTTTCTACATGCAGCACAATATGAGTTTGTGTAATACGATTAAATCTTTTTTCGATATGAGAAAATTTATCTGTAATATAGGTTTTTATTGCTGGTGTAATCTCAATATTTTTTCCAACGAAATTAATTTGCATATGATGTTACTCCTGATTTTTATATTTTATAAATTAAATTCTTCGCCAAGGTAAACAGTGCGGACTTCTGTGTTAGATAAAATTAATTCTGGATTGCCTTCACAAATGATTTTTCCTTGATTGACAATATAAGCGCGTGCACAAATATTTAGTGTGTCACGCACGTTATGATCTGTGATTAAGATACCAATATTGCGCGAACGTAAATGCGTGATGATGCGTTTGACATCTAGCACAGAAATAGGATCAATTCCTGCAAATGGTTCATCTAATAAAATAAAATTTGGTTCAGTGGCTAGTGTTCTTGCGATTTCAACACGTCGCCTCTCGCCACCAGAAAGGCTCATGCCTAATGTGTTGCGAATATGCGTAATGCGAAATTCTTCGAGTAATTGTTCAAGCATTAAAAGGCGTTCTGATTTAATTAAGTCATCGCGTAATTCAAGAATTGCCATAATATTTTCCGCAACAGTTAATTTGCGAAAAATAGAAGATTCTTGTGGAAGATAACTAATGCCAAGTCGTGCACGCTCATGTACAGGTAATTTGGTAATATCGATTTGATCGAGAAAAATATGCCCGCCATCAGTTGGTATCAAGCCGACTATCATATAAAACGATGTGGTTTTTCCTGCACCATTGGGGCCTAATAATCCGACAATTTCACCACGATGTATGTGAATAGAAACATCTTTCACGACTTCTCGTGATTTAAATTTTTTATTTAAATGTTCAGCACGTAATATATTATTCATAATTAAGATTTATTTTCATCTGGGTTATAAACTACCACAGCGCGACCAACATTAGAGGCGGGAACGGTGATAGTTTGTGTGTTCATATTATAAAGAATTAATTGTCCTTGGAAATTATTTTCTGCTTGCGCTACTACTACATTTTGTTCTAACACGATATTTGCATCGATAGGATAATATTTGATGATCATTGCGCTTGCATTTACAATCGGATCACCTGCTCTGGGAGTGGTCCAATAGTGTGCAGGTGTATTGAATCCATAAGCGATTGCTTCTTGAAGTTTGTGTTCTTTATTCGTTTTCGTAATTAATTTATCGGCAGTAATATGTGTTGTGCCTTGATCAACTTTGACGTTTCCTTCAAAGATGTTGATACCTGTTTTATAATTATAAATACTCGAATCTGCAATAACATTAACTTTTTCTTGACTGTCTTCGCTAAGCGCATAAATCGATGATGAAAGTAAAATACAGCATAAAAATAGAGAATATTCAAAAAACTGTGTCATCCCGCGGGATCTACGTGGATTCCGTGTATTCGCATGGAATGACACAGTTAGATAAATGTTCTCTAAAAATAAGATGAAATTTGGTTTATGGATTAGGGACATATTCACCTCGAGCATTGGATAATAGTTTGATATCACCAGCATTGATATCTGCAAACATCCCTATGCCATGCACAACTAAATTAGGTTGTGACATTGAAATAGCAGCATCTGTTTCGGCTGTTTTTTTGTCAGGATAAACATTCAAAGTGGATGTTTTAATGACCATCGCAGACGTATTTTGATCTGCTGCATGATGAATAATGACATTATCCCAAAAATGTAAAATTTCCGTGCCATTCATCGCTTTTGCATATTGTGAGCTAATATACCAGGGTTGTGATGAGTTACGAAAAATAGTTAACTGTGGCTCAATAAAATCAGAAGAATTGTTCTTTGCATAATGAGTCATTTTAGGTGTCATTATCTTTAGTTCTACTTTACCTTGTTTATTCATAATGGTAGCCGATACGTTTTCCATGTAGGCATCAGGTTGTTCAGTGTTGGTTGTCACTAAGGTAGGTGAGTGATATGACAAGGTTGTCCAAGCTGCAAGGCCAATGGTGATAATAAGAAATAAGCTGATGATAATATTTTTAGGTGTCATGTTATTATGTGAGATAAGATTGTAACAGAGGTTGATATTTTTCTTGTGCATTCAAAATGAATTCACATATTTCGCGTACGGCACCTTTACCGCCTTTTTTTGTCGTGACGATATCAACGTGTTGTTGAATAATCACTGGAGCATTAGGAACGGTCACAGCAAGTCCTGCGCGTCGCAATAAGGGTAAATCAGGTAAATCATCGCCCATATAAGCAATTTCATGATCTTGTAAATTTAGATTTGTTTTCAACTCATCGTATGCTGGTAATTTATTATCGTTACCGAGATAAGCATGTTCGATACCAAGTTCTGCTACGCGTTTTTCAACGGCTTCTGAACGTTTTCCTGAAATAATGGCGATGTTAATATCGCATTTTTGCATGAGCTTAATCCCAAGCCCATCATGTAAATGAAAGCCGCGCATTTGTTCGTGTTGGCCAACATAATAGACAATACCGGTGGTGAGAATACCATCGACATCGAGAATTAATAATTTTATTTGTTTAGCTTTTTCCACAGCGGTTTGCATTAAATGACTCCAGCTTTCAGAATGTCGTGGATATGGATAATGCCAACAGGATGATGATGTTCATTGGCAACGACTAACGAAGTAATTTGATGATTTTCCATTAAATTGAGCGCATCGGCGGCCAGCATATCATCTGAAATAGTCTTAGGATTTTTTGACATCAGTTGTTGGATAGATGTGTGATGAAGATCAAACTGATTATCAAATGCGCGGCGTACATCACCATCAGTGAATATGCCAACTAGCTTCTGTTTTTCATCCACTACGGTTGTCATTCCGAGCTTTTTTCGTGTCATTTCAATTAACGCTTCTTTGAGATTGCTAGTTGTTGTCACGATTGGTACAGCAGCATCTTTATGCATGATTTCCGCAACACGCAATAATAGCCGCCTGCCCAATGTGCCGCCAGGATGGGACATCGCAAAATCATTTTTAGTAAAACCGCGTTTTTCCAGCAATGCCATCGCAAGCGCATCGCCCATGACTAATGTTGCTGTGGTGCTAGAAGTGGGGGCAAGACCAAGCGGACAAGCTTCTTTTTCAACGCTAATATCGATGTTAATAGTGGCAGCTTTTGCAAGCGTGGAATGCGGCTTACCTGTTAAAGAAATGAGTGGAATGTTTAAACGTTTTAAATGCGGCAAGATGGAAATAATTTCTTCCGACTCACCTGAATAGGAGATTACCAAGAGCACATCATTTCGGGTGAGCATACCGAGATCGCCGTGTTTGGCTTCACTTGGATGAATGAAAAAAGCGGGACTACCGGTGCTAGCAAACGTAGCGGCAATTTTTTTTCCAATATGGCCTGACTTTCCCACTCCAATGACAGTGATACGGCCTTGGCAGTCATACAAGTGTTGGCAAGCAGCAGCAAATTGTTCGTCAATACGTTCGCTCAAATTGCGTATCATATTGGCTTCTGTTTCAATAACTGCTTTACCAAGTTCACATACTTTTTTAATATCCACGGTTTAACCCCAAAGCATGATTATTTTAGATGTCTATCTTAGCCTTCTAGGCTGATGATGTCACCTCTAAGAGTTCAAAAAATACCCTGAATTAAGCAGGAAATGTAAAAACAGGCTAGCTATTTTTGCTACTATTTGCGAAACTAAAAGTTATGTCAGAAAACTTAGTTGAAATCAGTAAGATGTCATTCCGTCATGAGAACGGCTGTGCCGTTTTTTTAGACGTTGATATTAAGATACCCCGAGGTAAAATCACTGCTATCATGGGCCCAAGCGGCACGGGTAAGACGACTTTATTGCGCTTAATCGGCGGTCAATTAACCCCTTCGAGCGGTGAAGTGAAGGTGGAAAATAAAAATATCCATCATTTGTCACGTTATGGTCTTTACGAATTACGTAAACGTATGGGAATGTTATTTCAAACGGGCGGGTTGTTTACGCATTTAAACGTGTTTGAAAACGTGGCGTTTGCATTGCGAGAACATACTAAGCTATCAGAATCAATGATTCGCACATTGGTTTTAATGAAGCTGCAGATGGTCGGATTACGTGGTACCAAGCATTTAATGCCAAGTGAACTATCAGGTGGTATGGCTCGCCGTGTGGCACTAGCACGTGCGATCGTACTCGATCCAGATTTAATCATGTATGATGAGCCGTTCACCGGCCAAGATCCTATTTCAATGGGTGTATTAGTAAAACTCATTCGCACACTAAATGATGCATTAGGATTAACGAGTGTGATCGTGTCTCATGATGTCAATGAGACGTTAAGTATTGCAGATTATGTGTATGTGATTGCTGATAAAAAAATCATTGGACATGGAAAACCACAAGCAATATTGGAAAATTCATCGCCGCAATTACAACAATTTATTCAAGGTTTGCCAGATGGACCAGTGCCATTTGATTATCCTGCTAAATCACTGACACAAGATTTTCTCGAGGAAAAAGCATCATGATGTATCAATTGGCGCTAATTGGTCGTTGGGGGATTGATAACCTGCGTCAATTTGGCAAATCAGGTATTTTGTTATATCGAATCTTATTTTTTCCGCCAAATTTTCGCAAAGGATTTCCGCTTGTTGTGCAGCAAGTTTATAACGAAGGTGTTTTGTCGTTACTCATCATTATCGTTTCAAGTTTATTTATCGGAATGGTATTAGCTTTGCAAGGGTATCATACGTTATCTAAATTTGGTGCGTCACAAGAACTTGGGCCGTTAGTGGCATTGAGTGTTGCGCGTGAGTTAGGGCCGGTCGTTACCGCTATTTTATTTGCAGGCAGAGCAGGTTCTGCGGTGACAGCAGAAATTGGTCTAATGAAAGCAACTGATCAACTTTCTAGTATGGAAATGATGGCAGTTGATCCGCTGAGACGTGTAATTTCGCCGCGTTTTTGGGGTGGGTTTATTTCTATGCCCCTGCTTACGATGATTTTTAATGCAATGGCTATTTATGGCGCTTATTTAGTTGGTGTGAAATGGCTTGGATTAGATGGCGGTGTATTTTGGTCAAACATGCAATCATCCGTTGAATTTCATGCTGACGTGGTGAACGGTTTACTAAAAAGCTTGGTATTTGGTGTTGCAGTCACATGGATTGCTGTTTTTCAAGGATATAGTTCAGTTCCAACGTCGGCAGGAATTGCAAGTTCAACAACACGATCAGTTGTTTATGCCTCTCTTGCTGTGCTTGGACTTGATTTTGTATTAACCGCCATGATGATAGGGGAATGGTAATGTTATCGCAACGATTGATAGAAGGCCTCGTTGGTTTTTTTCTTTTACTAGCAATAATCGCGTTAAGTGTACTGGCGTTTAAGGTCAGCGGACTCACCAGTCTCTTTCCAGTAAAATCTTATACCGTCACTGCCTTGTTTGATGATATCGGCGGATTAAAAATTCGTTCGCCAGTTAAAATCGGCGGTGTACAAATCGGTGAAGTATCTGATATCGGTCTTGATCCACTCACATTTAAAGCAAAAGTTAGCATGCAAATCGAAGAACAATTCAATGAAATTCCAGATGATTCTTCTATTGGAATATTAACAGCAGGTTTATTAGGCGATAATTATATTGCCATCACGCCAATGTATAGTAAAACTTTTTTGAAAAATGGTAGTCAGATAGAATATAGTCATTCAGCAATGATATTAGAAAAATTAATTGGACAATTTATTTATAAACTTGGAAATGATAACAAAAGCGAAAGCGGAGAAAAAAATGCAAATTAGAAAACCATGGAATTTATTTTTTATTATGACAGCTATTTTTTTAGCTTGTATGCCGATTCTTACCAAAGCAGCTAGTCAAAGTGATCCAGTTGCTTTGCTACAATCAATTGCTGATAACATGGTGTCGCAGTTAAGGGCAAATAAAGCGACTTTAAAAACTAAACCACAAATTGTTTATCGACTCGCTTATCGATATGTAGTTCCTTATGCAGATTTGCCGGAAATGTCACGCCGTGTATTGCCGCCACAAGTTTGGAATAAGGCAACATCTTCGCAGCGTATTCAGTTTCAAAAAGAATTTACTACCTTGTTAATTCGCACTTACGCTTCAGCATTAACTTCATACAAAGATCAAGTCGTGCAATTTTTCCCCGTGCGCGGCGGCTCACAAGGAATGAAAACAGTTGAAGTCAACAGTGAAATTGTTAGCTCAGAAAGCCAGCCCATTCGTGTGACTTACCGATTAATTCGCGTCGGTAGTGTGTGGCGTTTGTATGATATGTCGGTCGAAGGGGTGAGCCTCATCGAAAGTTTCCGTTCACAATTTGCAGATATTTTATCAACGGGCGATATGAACAAATTAATTAACCAATTAGCAAGACATAATTCTGGCCGAGGTTAATTAAATCTATGTCAAAAAAAGCAGACATTACATTTGCGCAGGGAAAATTCATTTTAATGGGTGAGTTAGATATGTCTAATGTGATGTCTGTTTATCAAAAAAGTATGGGTTATTTGTCTCAATGTGAAGAAATGTCGTTTGATTTTTCACAACTTAAATCAAGCGATAGTTCTGGTTTAGCGCTCATGATAGAATGGCTAAAGCTAGCCAAATTAAAACAAAAAAAAATCACTTTTACTAATTTATCCGCAGAACTTTTGTCCATCGCGCGTGCTGCAAGATTAGACAAAATTATTAATTCTTGTCAGTAATTATCTTTTCTGTTATTTTTCTGAGTTAATGTAATCATCATGAAAAATGAATATCATTTTGTCATTCTGAGCGCGCCATTTTGTCATCTTGAGCGCGCCATTTTGTCATCCTGAGCGGCGAGCCGCGAAGGATCTCCATGAATTTAACAGATACTTCGGAACAAATTCTTCAGATGACAAGCGTGAATGAAAATTTTAATAAGAATAAAATACAGGTGAATTTCCATGAATACTCGCGATTTATCCTCATTACCGACAGACAAACTAAGAGAAAGTGCCAAAATAGATGAATCGGCCAAAATAGAATTAGTAAAGCGTGCCAAGATAATTCATGGAAACGGTGAGGTGAGTGATGAGGAAGCAATCAAAATTGCAAAAGTTGAAGTTGAAGGAAAAGAACCTCATCCCGTTTATGCTTGGATTTTAGGTTTTTATTACGATAATCAAAACGATGAAAAACTAGCTGAAAAATATCTTTATCAAGCAGCAAAAAGCCAGTCCAACAATCAGGAAGCTCATTTGGCTATTGCTGGTGCCAGTTCTCTATTAGGAAAGATAAAAAAAGAAAATAATTTCATTATTGAATATCACGCATGGTGGGCACATTCATTTGTTTATAAGAATAACAAAATAGATACTTTATTTGATAAGATATTTGAAACATATGAGGATGGCAAGGAAGGTGATAGCAGTATTACAGAAAAAATCTTACCAGCTAAATACATACATCATTCAACAAAGAAGAAATCTACTTGGTCATTATATGATGCCATGTTGATACATTTGTTTTTATGCCAAGTAGACATATCATTACTTAAAAAAACAAAAAGTTATGGTGAGTGGAATGATTCGGTTCAAGCGACTTATAATCAATTGATCGACGAAAAAGAAAGAACAAATGCTCTTTTAAATTCATCAAGTAAGATTTTAATGTTAGTATATTGGTCTATCAAACACGACGAATATAATTACTTCGATTATTTTAATTATTGTCGCAAGTATGGGTTATTACCAGAAAATATTTGCATGGTGTTAATGGAAAAATTTCTTGAGCATGCAAAAGATCCGTTGTTGCGAGCAAACGCACAGTACTTATTATTTGTTTATTACCAAAAAATAGATGCAAAAAAAGCGTGGGAATATTTTGATGTCATTCCAATCAAATTTTTTGCTGAAAAAGGCGCGGAATTTAATAATTTAAATGGAACACCAGAAAAAATAAAATACGAAATTTTTGAAAAATTATATGTAAAAGATTTTTATCCTGAAGCGCTAAAAATTTTGAAAATGATACAAGATATGGGTGTGCTTAATTTGAATGTCAGTGAATTTTTTACTACTTATCCACAAAAATTAGTTGACTTAGAAGTGATATTATTTAAATACGACTTGTATCAAAAAATATCTGCTAGTGATCGCGCAGACGGCAAATTATTATTTGCCGTTCATGAAGAATTGAAAGCTCATCATCAATTAAAAGAAACAGTGGATCAGGGTTTAAAAGAACTAGATCGTTATATAGAACAACGCAAAGAAACGCGACAACAATCAGTTGCAGGACGAGTGCGTTATGCTATAGGCGATTTTTTTAATGATGAAACTAATAAGAGATCAACTTTTGTTGCAGAAACAAAAAATTATGTTAATAAAGATTCGGTAGATAATCTCACCGAACATCCTGAAAATGTAGAAATGGGACGATTAACAAGATTAAATGAAAAAATAGCAGAAGGTAAGAAAAAATTTCCGCCCGGTTTGATTTCTCGACAAATGCTTGATACGTTTACAACAGTTGAAGTTGCACTGAAATCTACTAAAGATCGAGCAGAAAAATATGCTGATCCAAATAAGTCATTAATTGATTTAACCGAATTGAAAGATTTAACTCTGCCAGTGACAACTGACGAATCTATAAAATTAGAACCACTTAAACAAGTCGAACAGCCAGAAGAAGAACAAAATTATATTTATTATCCCATATTAAATGGCATGAATTTGTATTCTTCTACGTTTGCAATATCAACTTCATTAATAAATAAAAATGAAACAGTCGAAACTCTCAAAACTAAGGAAGCCATTGAAGAAAATATTCAGCCATCAGCACCGCCTTCTTCTCAACCCCCATCTGAAGCATCTACTCCAGTAGTTAGTAAGAAAGAGACAATAAAAAAAGAAGAGAAGGATGTGGCACAAATGTCATACGCAGAATCAATTCGATTTTTAAATACGCTTACTGTGCCCACAGAAGAATTGCCGAAAGTAGAGAGGAAACAAATGAAATTAACGTTAGCGTAAAAAAAACGAGAAAATCAGGATGACAATAGACTTTTAACGCGAGTTCTGGTTAAGCAATTAGGCAAGAATATTGTCATGCCAGCCGC
>CAZKUQ010000009.1:0-28970 GCA_964555965.1 uncultured Coxiellaceae bacterium | reverse complement strand
TTAACCAGAATTCGCGCTTAAACGTTTTGCGTACATTAAAGATAACTCGTGAACGCTTACGAGGGTTTTGCTACGCAAAACCACCTCAGCACGAACGGAAAATCCTCACGATGCTATCCCAGCGTTTTATTTTATTTCCATCATGATTATTCGCTGCGAGAGTACAGATTGGGTGTTTTTACCTCACTGATTTTTATTCCTGATACTGAAATATTTTTACCACTCGTTGCACACCAGATACTTGACGCGCAATATCAACGGCCATATCTGCTTGTTCTTTTGTCACAATACCCATTAAATAAACCGATCCGTTTTCTGTAATCACTTTAATAGAGCTTGATTGCAGATTTTTGCTTGCTAGCATTTCACCGCGAATCTTCGTGGTAATCCATGAATCGCTTGTGCGTGTGAGTGAAGACGTGGGTCCTTGAATCGTAATTTGATTATATACTTTATCAACTTCTGGTGTGGTTTTTGCAATTTGTTCTGCTTGTTGACGCCATTCTTGATTCGGGGTTTCACCGGTTAGCAACACAACACCGTTAAATACAGTTACTTCGATGTGACTATCATTACGAATGCCAGGAACAGTTCGAAGGTTGTCACTAATTTTATTAGCAATACGCGTGTCTTGGAGAGTGTACTCGATCTTGCGATGATCATACACGACAGCAACAGCAGCGGCACCAGCAGCAGCACCAACAACAAAAATACAGCCTTGGAGTGTAAGAGAAAGGCTTAAAATAATGATTAATTTTTTCATGTTGTCACTTCTCCGTGCCCAAATAATCTGAAATCGATGATATCGCAAATGCAATGAATAATGAGTATATGTGTTTCTTGAATACGTGCTGTTTCATGTGAAGGAACACGTATTTCAATATCACGCTCTTGTAAATGGTCGACTATTTTACCACCATCACAGCCAGTTAAAGCAATAACTCCCATGTTTTTGTCATGAGCTGCTTTAATGGCATTCACTACATTCGTTGAGTTACCGCTGGTTGAAATGGCTAACAATAAATCGCCTGGCTGTCCTATTGCGCGAACTTGTTTCGCAAAAATATCGCTAAAGTGATAATCGTTGGCAATTGAGGTGATAGTTGGGATATCAGCAGTTAATGCAATAGCAGGTAAAGCAGGACGTTCTTGTTTAAAGCGATTTAACATTTCGGAACTAAAATGCAACGCATCACAAGCTGAACCGCCGTTACCACAGGTTAAGATTTTATGACCCTCTAATAAAGCTTGTACGATTTCTTCACTCGCTTCCGCAATAATATTGATGATTGCATCAGCAGCATTAATTTTGGTTTGAATGCTATCAGTGAAGTTGCTTGTAATTCGCTCAATTAGGCTATTCATTTGGCTATTCCTGTATCATGCTATATCAGTTGTAAAAGCATTGCGAAACCATTCTAACTGCATTTGGCCAGCTATAGGATGAATGGCGATGATATCAAATCGCGATGCTACCTTGTAGAGCCAATTTCGTTCTTGCATAAAATGTGCGGCAGTTTTAATAATTTTTTTGGCTTTTGTTTTATTAATACTTTCTAAGGCATTGCCATAATTGGGATTGTGTCGTTTTCGTACTTCAACAAATACGACATAATCTTTATCTTTCATGATGAGATCGATTTCACCAAAATAACAGCGATAATTGGCTTGAATTAATCGCAAACCGCGAGCTTGCAAAAATTGGCAAGCGTCGCGTTCTGCTTGTTGGCCAGATTGTTGTTTATTAAATTTGTCCATTTCTAATTGATTTACACGGTAAACTACGATGTATTTTGTGGTCGGAACCTAATGTTAATGCGCCTGTTTTACCATAAATAGGGAATTTCGGCATATTGATGAGGCGAGTCAGTGTTTGGCTTAACAGGTAGGCATCTTGACCCACTGCAAATAAGCGATCAGATTTTACTGTATCGTTTGATCCGTTCGAGCCCCATGGAATATCACAAACGATCACACCTTCGATATCAACATCTTTTGTAGGATTTGGCTTGCCAGAGTATACAGCAGATGTGGCGTAAATGGGTACATTATTCACGTAATAATAACGTAACAACGGCACAATTTGTCGTGCATATTGAGGTTGAGAGAAAAGAAAAATCACATCAAAATCTTGACGACGTTTTTTAGCTAATTCAGCTGTGCTAGAGTTTTGTTCGGTTGTTGGATTAACACTATTTGGATTGACATGTAATAATTGGGGTACAGTTTGATTGAAATTAGTATTGGCGCTGAAATACCATGTTTCACTAATGCTGCCGCCCATGGCTTCCCAACGATCAGTAAAGGTAGAAACTAACCGGTTACCCCATGCAGATTGCGGCGCAATAATCAGCGCTCTTGATTGGCCACCTTTGCGCGCACGTTCAGCTAATTGGCCGGCTTCATCTTCAGGTAATAATCCAAATTCATAAAAATTAGCGGGTAAAGAGTTATCAGTATAATTGAGTGCTAACGTTAATACGCTAAATGATGTTGATTGGCTGAGGTCTCTTACCTCTTCTTTTGTTAATGGCCCAATCACAAAAGTGGCACCTTCACTAACAGCGCGTTGATAAAGATCTGCTAAATTGGCGCCAGTTGTATCGTAAAACTTAACACCAAGCTTGCCTGGATGACTGTAATAAGCTTGCATAATACCGGCTCGAACAGCTTGCCCTGCACTTGCATAAGCACCTTGCTCTGGAATTAAGACAGCAATTTGCTTTGATGTGGGGGCGGTCGTGATATTATTCAATGTGCCATCGTTAGGCAAAATAGCATTTGCCGGATGGGATGGATTTTGCTGTTTCCATGCTAATACTTCTTGCGTTAACTTGGCATTATTCGTGCTGTAACGTTTAGTAATTAAAGCGAGTTGTATCCATGCTTTTTGGGTAGGATCGGTTGTTTGAGCTTCCATTGTTACCAATTTTGCAGAAGAAGTACGGACTAATTTATTCCATATTTCTGAGGTGGTTCCTGCCCATAACGATGCATTGTAATGCCCAGTTGGTTTAGTATGAGAAGTGAATGAAAGCGATGATAATGAAGGCAGTTCCATTGATGAACAGCTTGCTAAACCAGCGATGGTTAACATCAGCGTAATTTTAGATAAAATATCCTTTTTCATTGGAGTGGTCTCATGCAAAGTAACAGAATAGGTATATTATACGTCGTTGCCACGCCAATTGGTAATCTTCAAGATATTACTTTACGCGCAATTGAAACTTTGAAAAAAGTAGATCGCATTGCAGCAGAAGATACACGCCATTCAGCACCGCTTTTAAAGCATCTAATGATTAATAAACCATCAATTTCGATGCATGAATTTAATGAGCGTGATCGGGTTGCCATTATTCTTGACTATCTTCAAGAAGGCGAATCAATTGCTTTAATTAGTGATGCAGGAACACCATTGATTAGCGATCCAGGCTATCATCTTGTCAAAAAGGCACAAGAAATGGGTTTTACGGTTGTTGCTATCCCAGGTGCTTGCGCTGCTATTACTGCCTTAAGCGTGGCGGGACTGCCAACCGATAAATTTACTTTCGAAGGTTTTTTACCAGCAAAATCTGAGGGGCGGCGCAATCGTTTGATGATGTTATTGCATGAATCGCGCACGATGATTTTTTATGAAGCACCACATCGATTGTTAGCTACCTTGCAAAACATGTTGGAAGTTTTTGGCGAAAATAGAAAAGCCGTGGTCGCACGTGAATTAACAAAACTTCATGAAAACGTGATAGTAAAATCGTTAGGTGAAGTTGTTCAATATTATTCGACGCATGTTGATGAGCAGCGTGGCGAAATTGTGATTCTGATCGAAGGAATCGACGAAGAAGACAGTGCAACGAAAGAAGTTATTCCAGAAAAAGTATTAGATATTTTATTAGAAGAATTGCCACTCAAACAAGCGGCGACACTGGCTAGTAAAATCACGAGTGAGCGTAAAAATGTGTTGTATGAGTTAGCACTTCAGAAAAAAGCGCGACTTAGATCCACTAAATGAGGCGGGAAAATGAAAGATATTTCGGTTTTGATTGTGAACTTTAATACAGCAGAATTAGTCAAAAAATGTATTGAAAGTATCTTAAAACAACGCGATGTTCGATTTGAAATGATTGTCGTTGATAATCATAGTCACGATGAAAGTGTGTCAATATTACGTGAATTTGGCAGTGATATTAAGCTCATTGTTAATCAAGATAACAAAGGTTTTGGCGCCGCCAATAATCAAGCTTTCAGGCAAAGTGGAGGGCGATATTTATTTTTATTAAATCCCGATGCAATTTGTTTAACAGAACTTGATTTGTATCATGCCGTTCGATTTATGGATAATCATCCAGAATGTGGATTAGCAGGAACTCGTATTATCGATAGTGAAAATCACTTGCAAACAACAGCATGGGATCATTATCCTCGCCAAGATCAAGCGCAAATTGATTTTTCAGGATTGCCAGGGACCATTGCAACCGTGCTAGGTGCTAGCATGATTATTCGTCGTGATGCTTATGCAAAAGTCGGTGGTTTTGATGAAGATTTTTTTCTTTATGCAGAAGAAACAGATTTGTGTTTACGCTTACGAAAACAAGGGTATATGATTGGATTTTGCGATGACATTACCGTGCAACATGTCGGTGGTGCGAGTGAAAAATCCTATCCACGTGAAGATGTAATTCGTCGAAAAAAATCCGCTAAATATCTTTTTTATAGCAAACATTATCACGCCAATGATGTGATTCGCATGATAAAACATGATTTAAATCACGCGAGATTTCATTTGTGGAAGCTTAAAATTAAGAAGCTTTTTTTCAAATTAAATGCAGAACAACAAGCAAAATTAACGCGTCATCTTGTGTCTTATGAATTAGCAAAAGCGTATTTAAAGGCTCATTAATGTGTTATGCTTACACGCTTAAGTCAGTCAAGCAGTCGCTCCATCATTGATGGAGAGGAAAGTCCGGGCTCCATAGGATAAAGCGCCAGGTAACACCTGGGAGGTGCGAGCCTACGGAAAGTGCCACAGAAAACAAACCGCCGCGTGTATCGGCAAGGGTGAAAAGGTGCGGTAAGAGCGCACCGCGTAACTGGTAACAGTTTCGGCACGGTAAACCCCGCTTGGAGCAAGACCAAATAAGAGCTCACTTGAGCGTTAAGCTCAAAAGTGTGATCCGCACTGAGAGCCAGCCGTCAAATTAATATTTTTGTTGGCTCGGAGTTCGGGTAGGTCGCTTGAGGTGTCTGGTGACAGACATCCCAGAGAAATGATTGCTCACGACAGAACCCGGCTTATCGACTGGCTTAATGAATTCTTTAAATAAATGGCAAGCGTTCACGACCTGAACGAACGTCTAATCGCGGCCAAATTTGAACGAAAAATCTTCGTCAAAATGCTCACATACTGACATGTATGCTGCGCTTTCTCCTCGATTTTTCGTCCAACTTTGTCTCGCGCTTAAACGTTTTGTGTTCATTAAAGGTAACCTCGTGAACGAATACAATAAATGATAGACCGTTTGAGCTGCTTGAATTCAACTCCATAATGAATTTTAAAAAGCTCGATGATTTCTTGTTCTTGAATTGGTTTCTTTAGCATATAAATCGGTTTATTGTTTTTTTATTTGAATACCATGATCAGATTTAATATGCTTTTTATATTCACTATATTCAAAATAAGGCTCAATAGAATCCTTAGCTAGGTCTGTTTCAGTTTCAATAATATGCTGAATTATTTCATTAACATTATTGCGCGGCGCTTGGTTGATTCTTAATTCTGATATTTGCATAGAACCATTGCCGGTTAGAAGCTCGCTATCTTTTTCCCAAGAAAAAAGACAAGGTCCTGTTGATTTATCAAATGGATTTAATTCAATGACATATAATTCATTATTAATTAATGCCACATCTAAAACATATTGAGATTTATTAATCAAAGGATGAATCTTCATCGCATAATCAATTAACCGCTGATTTAATTTCATTAATTCATTATGTTGATTCAATATCATAAGCGATTCGAAGCAACAGTAATGATTATATTGTGATGTTGCAGTAACATGATTATTAGAGACAAAAATTCTGAATTCAAAATCTTGTTTTAAATCAGGAATCCACTCACGCAATATAACACTTGTTTTCCACAGATCACTCTTGCTATATAAATGACAATCTAGTGCTTCTATTAAATCCATGTAAATTCTTTCACTGCTTAATAACAAATTCATGACTTCATCAGCATTTTGGCAACACAACATTTTCATTTGTGCATCGCAAATTTTAATCATCTTATTATTCCAATCATCATTCGGATTTGAATATATTTCTTTATAAATATCGACCATGGATTTATTTTTTAAAGGCGTTCCATCCTTGGGAGAACGATTTGACATGCGGACAAAAAAGCCATGCGTAGATTTTGATTTATTGAGATGTAATTGAATATTTCGGCGTAATTTTTCTAGTAATTTTACATCTTCTTTAGTTAGAACATTTCTTTTATAAAAACGATTGCTATAATAGTTAACCATGGCTTGAGCAATCTCTGGCGTTATAGGCACAACGTCACTTTTAAAAGAATAATCTTTTAGTTTGTCATACCACATATCAAAATCGAAGTCGAAATGTAGTTCTTTTTTCTTTAATCGAGATAATTTTATTTTCTCGCTAACTGGTGATCTGCTTGTATTGTCTTTTTTAATTTTTTTCCATATACGAAACATTAGACATACCCCCGAAATTATTTATGTTTAAGACCGGTTCTTTCTATAGTTTCTTCTTCAGCTTTAAAATCATTTTCTTTTTCTAACGAAGAATCTTTATCTGCTACCGCTATATGATCATGATCACTCTTAGATGGTTCGTTGGTCACTTCACCCGAGTTACTTAATGATAGCTTCTTATTTTCATGTATGTTTTCAATCGCTTTTAACTTATCTTTTTGATTTAGATTGAGGAAAATATTCGCAGTTTGATGCGCATATTCTTTATTTTCATTTTTTTTCTCTTGAAGAGCAGGAAATTCATTGGGTTCTTTGAATACATGATGAATCAAGCCAATATCTAAGTGGGGGTCATGAGGTTTATAGGCATTATTATAATTTAAACTACTAATAAAACAGTTATAGACATGTTCTTTACCTACAGCCTGTTCCATCCTCGCAACAAGACCCTGTTCAATGACTTTTCCATTTTGTTTAACTTCCGGCAAATGTGCTGCTCCTCCTGAAAAAATAATTAATGCCTCTGGATTACGTTTATGCAAATCTGTTAATTGTTTAGTGATTTCTCGATTAACTTCGATTATGCGTTCGTTCGTATCAGCATATTTTCGATTTAATAAATTTCTAAAATCTTCAACATCACAATATTCCGATTTTAATTCACCCTCGATCATATCAGCTAATGGTTGATATTCTTTTTTATTAAAAATATAGGGCATTACTGTTTTAGCTTCTATTAGTAATGTCTGTTTAGATTTTCCTTTTAAAAACAAACCGGGTGCTGTTTTTTTACTTTCTAATCCATGTACTTCGATATTTGCCTTCACTAATCTAAGAAGAGCTTCTTTATCCTTATCCTTTTCGGGAACTGATTTTCTAATATCGTTGCGGGAATATGTTGCGTCATTACTGAAAAAACCATTTAAGCGTTTTAAATTTTCTGTCACAACAATCACTTTTTTTCCTGAATTCTCTATGATATCAGCATGATGGGCAAGACCTACCAAGGCGCTTGAGTGGCGATGATCCTCCCCAATAAGCAAAAATTGCGAGTTATGTTTATCGACATTCTCTAATACTTGTTTTAATTTACGACCGAACATAGGATAAGCCCGTAAAAATTATGTGCTTTATCTAAGTATAGTCGGCGATTAATTTTTATCTTTTTGGTAACTACATAAAATATATAATATATTTACAGGAGTTCCCGCTGAAAAGCGCGAAAACTCCTTCAATTGTTTTATATGCTGCGCACAAGCAAAGCTTGTGCTGGAACGACGAGGGGAGAATCGCGGTTCTCCCCTCTAAGAACACCCCATCGCGTAAGGTCAGCGGGAATGGGAACCGCTGATATTTTTAAAAATATGGGATCGCGCTTCGATTTTTATCAAGTCGAGACAAGGCCGTATCCTTTGTTAAAACATTAAAGCAAATTTTGCTTATGTTCAAAAAATAAATAATTTAAAAATTATCATTAACGATAAAAATATCCAAAAAATATCCATCAAAAACACTCGCCGCCCATGTTTTTCATTAATAAGACGTCAAAAATGTCACATACGTGGCACTTGGTGGTAGAAAGTGTTGTATTGTGGAAAATTGTGGTATATTTAATATTACCCACAAGGATATGGCTGCTTTGTTGTGGTACTGGGAGATTTAATCGCTTGTGGGCTTTTTTTCTTCGAGGAGATTAGCAGTGTATCGCGGAATAAATGGGATTAACATCGATGCAAAAGGCCGCATGGTCATGCCGACCCGTTACCGCGAACGCCTGCAATTAGATAGCAAAAGTTGTGTGGTGTTAACCATCGATACGGAAGAAAAATGTTTATTGCTCTATCCATTAACGGAATGGGAGGTGATAGAGCAGAAGCTAGCAGGACTTCCAAGTTTTAATCCTGCTGCGCGTCGTATTCAACGTTTACTGATTGGACATGCAACAGATGTTGAAATGGACGGGCAAGGGCGTATACTTCTGCCGCCCTTATTACGTGAATACGCAGGGTTAAACAAAAACGCAGTGTTAGTTGGACAGGGAAAGAAATTTGAGTTGTGGGATGAAGCGCATTGGGAAGGTCGTCGTGGCCGCTGGCTAGAAGAAGAATCCAATTCGAGTGAATCCGCACTACCAGATGAGGTGAAGTCTATTTCGTTGTAACGTAAACGGAGTTTACAAACTTATATGGCAGCTTGCCGCATGAGCGAAATTTTTCACCAACATATTCCAGTTCTTCTGGACGAAGCAGTTGATCATTTGATCACTTCACCGGAAGGCATTTATATTGACGCCACTTTTGGTCGTGGTAGTCATTCCCAAACTATTCTCAATCGATTAAATGCAAATGGCCGATTAATTGCTTTTGATAAAGATTTAGATGCAGTTACCTTTGCAAAACAAAAAATTCAAGACAAAAGATTTGCGATTTATCACACGTCATTTGCACGTATGAAAATAGTATTAAATGAATTACAACTAATTGGTAAAGTGAGTGGCATTTTATTTGATCTTGGCGTGTCTTCTCCTCAGCTAGATAATCCAGAACGCGGATTTAGTTTTACTCGTGAAGGCAAGCTAGACATGCGCATGGACACGACGCAAGGCATTGATGCAATGACATGGATTGCAACAGTGGATGAAGATGAGCTTGCTAATGTTCTTTGGCAATACGGCGAAGAAAAATTTTCTCGCCGCATTGCACGCGCAATTATTACTGCTCGTATGCAAACACCTATTAAAACGACAGGGCAATTAGCTGATATCATTAAATTTGCTTTACCAAAACCTAAACAGCCGCACGATAAACATCCTGCGACGCGTAGTTTTCAAGCGATTCGCATCGCAATCAATCAAGAATTAACGGAATTACAATTAGCGCTTACACAAGCACTTGATGTATTGAGTATCGGTGGACGTTTGTGTGTGATTAGTTTCCATTCATTGGAAGATCGCATCGTCAAACAATTTATTAAAGAATATGAAAAGGGGCGAGAAGTGCCTCGTGGTTTGCCCATTAAAAACATAGCATTTAATGCGCGTTTGAAATCAATCGGCAAGCCGATTAAACCCAGTTTACAAGAAATTAGTATCAACCCCCGGGCACGTAGTGCCATCTTAAGAATAGCGGAGAAACAATTATGAACGCGGCAGCTCGCTTAGTTCATCAAGGAACATTACCTCGACATATTGTGTTAGTGCAAATGCTAACACGTCAACAATTGGCAGCATTAACGCTTGTAATGTTTATGTTGTTTTCTGCATTAAGTGTGATTTATGTCACGCACTTAACGCGTGAAATACATGCGGCCTATGCGCAAAATGCGATAGAACAAAATCGCTTGCATGTTGAGCGCGGTCAATTACTGCTTGAACGCAGTACATGGATGATGCAAGCGCGCGTGCAACGTGTTGCAGAAAAAGAATTAGGCATGATTATCCCAAACCATAAAGACGTAGTGATTGTTCACGAGTGAATTTAAAAAATCAGCCATCTTATATCGCATGGCGCTTTTATCTTATTTTAGCCGTCGTCTTTCTCGCTGTTGCGGGATTGATGACGCGCGTCATGTATCTTTCTAGTTGGAATCAATCATTTCTTCGCAAACAAGGCGATGATCGTGTACTGCGAATGGTGAGCACACCCGCATTTCGCGGGATGATTGTCGATCGCAATGGTTATCCCCTTGCTGTTAGCACGACGGTTTATTCAGCGTGGATGAATCCCAAAGAATTCGATCCAAATAAAATTCAATTAAAATCGTTCGCCACCTTATTGGAGATGGAAACGAAAGATATCACGACAATTTTAAATCGTGATAAAGCAAAGAAACGTGAATTTGCTTATATCAAACGTAGTTTGTCGCCAGAGTTAGCAGCAAAAATTAAAGCACTTAATTTGAAAGGAATATATTTACAGGAAGATTATCGTCGTTATTATCCTGAAGGCGAAATCACGGCGCACGTGATTGGATTTACTAATATCGATGATCATGGACAAGAAGGATTAGAGCTTGCGTACAATCAATGGTTGGAAGGCGAACAAGGTAAAAAATGGGTGATTAAAGATCGTTTAGGTCGAACTATTTCTGATGTGCAAACGATTTCAGATCAACAACCGGGACATGATTTAGTATTAAGTATTGATAGACGAATTCAATATCTTGCTTATCGCGAATTATTAACAGGTGTCGCTGAAAATAAAGCGAAATCGGGTTCAGCTGTTGTGTTAGATGCAAAAACTGGCGAAATTCTCGCGATGGTGAATGTGCCATCTTATAATCCCAATAATCGTCCCACTCGTATGAGCGATGTTTATCGCAATCGCGCAGTAACAGATACATTTGAGCCAGGTTCAACAGTCAAGCCATTTAGTGTGGCGCTTGCACTTTCCAGTAAAAAATTCACACCAAATACCGTGATTGATACTACTCCAGGTTGGATGCGTGTGGGAAAAAATATTGTAAAAGATCATGAATCAAAAGGAGCACTAACTGTCGCACAAATTTTGCAATATTCAAGTAATGTGGGTATTACAAAAATGATGTTAGGATTTAATCCAAATCAATTATGGAATTTGTTACATAACGCCGGGTTTGGTGAAGAAACAGAAGTTAGATTTCCAGGCGAACAACATGGTTCACTTGTAAAGCATGATCCATGGGGACAATTTGTTTTTGCAACTTATGCATTTGGTTATGGCATATCAGTTAACACATTACAGCTTGCGCGCGCTTACACCATTTTTGCGAATGATGGGATGAGATATCCCGTGTCATTGTTACGATTATCACAATTTCCGCAAGGCGAACAAGTAATCCAGCCAAAAATTGCTAGAGAAATTTTAGCAATGCTTGAATCAGTGACAGAAAAAGGCGGCACGGCAGAAGCCGCTCGTGTGCCCGGGTTTCGTATTGCTGGTAAAACAGGTACATCAAAATTAGCAGGTAATGGCGGTTATCTTAATCATCGCTATTCTTCTTCATTTGTTGGCATTGCACCGCTTACCAACCCGCGAGTGATTATCGTTGTCATGATCAATGATCCACAAGGTAAAAATTATTTTGGCGGTTGGGTGTCTGGCCCGATATTTAGCCGTATCATGGAAGGTACATTAAGAATTTTAGATGTGCCGCCGGATGAGAAATAATCAATATTAAAAGAACAGTTCGATTGCCGATTACTAAATAAGCCCATAGTGAACATTTTTGCCGCCTCTTTGCATCCTGCTTAAATACCGCTATATTTAGCGGCAAATCTACTAATTGATGAGATCACTATGCAGCTTTCAGCATTTCTACAAGGTCTGATACATGAGCCTAATTTTCTGCCAAATGAGGCCGATTTTGATGTAAAAAATCTAGCGTTAGATAGCAGAAAAATCACGGAAAATTCCGTGTTTTTTGCTTTGCCAGGCACCCAGTTGGACGGCCGAAAGTACATCACCGATGCGATAAAAAACGGGGCAAAAGCAGTGCTGATTGAAGCAGAAAATGAGGATGAAACAGTTACTTTTATCGAGAAAATCCCCCTCATTCCAGTGACTTTTTTGCGTCATAAAATGGGGGTGATGGCAGCAAAATTTTATGATTTTCCTGCGCAAAAATTGAGAATTTTGGGTGTCACTGGCACTAGCGGAAAGACCTCTTGCACGCATTTTTTCGCACAAATTTTGCAAAATCTTGGGCAAAAATGTGGTGTCATCGGTACACTTGGCAGTGGTTTTTATGGTGATTTAAGTGATGTTTCTCTCACCACGCCTGATGCCATTTCACTGCAAGCGAAGCTCCATTTATTTGTTCAAGAGCAAGCAAAAGCGGTGTCAATGGAAGTTTCATCACATAGTATTGATCAAGGTCGTGTGAATGGTGTGACATTTGAGCTTGGTATTTTTACGAATCTCACGCAAGATCATCTCGATTATCATGGCGATATGGCAACGTACGCCGCGGTCAAACACCGTTTTCTCACGCATTATCCCATGAATCATTTAATCATGAATATTGATGATGTGCATGGGCGCCAGTGGGTTCAGGCACTTGCGGATAAACGTTCCGTATTTGCTTACAGCACGCAGCCAGTAGCTGATTTACCGGGTTATATTCCGCATATTTATACCGATCAAATTCAATTAAGTTTATCTGGTATTCGTGCGCATGTTTATTCACCTTGGGGCGAAGGTGAATTGCAATTGCCGCTCATTGGCCAATTTAATTTGAGTAATGCGTTAGCTGTATTAACAGCGCTTTGTGTGTATGGTGTGCCATTTCAAACAGTGTTAACTGAGTTTGCTAAATTAAAATCAGTACCTGGCCGCATGCAATTGATAGGTGAATATCATCAACCTTTGGTGATTGTCGATTATTCTCATAAACCTGATTCGTTAGCCAATGCCTTGCAGGCATTGCGTGCTCATGTGGCAGGTCAATTAATTTGTGTGTTTGGCTGCGGTGGAAATCGTGATGCTGGCAAGCGGCCAATCATGGCAAAAATTGCCGAAACATTTGCAGATACGGTCATTGTCACAAACGATAATCCTAGACATGAAGATCCAGAAGAAATTGCACGGCAAATCATGCAAGGTTTTGAGCGTCCTGATCAAGTGATTGTCGAATTAGATCGTGCTAAAGCAATCCAGAAAAGTATACAATTAGCTACTATTGATGATTGTATTTTGGTGGCAGGAAAAGGTGCTGAGCAGTATCAACAAATTGGTGATGAAAAAATTCCATTTGATGACGTGACGGTGGCGCAAAGTTTTTTAAAAACCTTCTCTCTCTAAAAATGGGGAATAATTTGAACGGAGAATTAGAATGTTATTGTGGTTGAGTGATTGGCTGGCGAATTATTTCCATTTTTTTCACGTCGTGCAATATCTTACCCTTCGCGCAATTTTAGGTACGCTCACAGCCCTTGCCATGGCTTTATTTTTAGGACCAACCATTATCCGTCGCTTAAGCAGTCATCGTGTGGGGCAAGTAGTGCGTGACGATGGTCCGCAAAGTCATTTAAGTAAAGCTGGCACGCCAACCATGGGCGGCATGCTGATTATTATTTCGGTCACTTTAAGCACCTTGCTGTGGAGCGATCTCACTAATAAATACGTGTGGCTGGTATTAATGGTGATGTTGGGTTTTGGAGCGATTGGTTATTGGGATGATTATCGTAAATTAGTATTGAAACACAGTCGCGGCATGCCTGCACGACAAAAATATCTCTTTCAATCATTATTAGGTTTTGGTGCAGCACTTTATTTGTATTACACCGCTAAATTACCGGTTGAAACGGAATTAGTACTGCCATTTTTTAAAAATATGTACATCTATATGGGCCCATTTTTCATTATTTTTTCATATTTTGTCATTGTTGGTTCAAGCAATGCAGTGAATTTAACAGATGGCTTAGATGGGCTTGCCATTATGCCATGTGTGATGATTAGTGGTGCATTAGGTGTGTTTGCTTATGTCACCGGTAATTTGCATTATTCAACTTATTTAGCGATTCCCTATGTGCCTGGTACAGGAGAAATTGTGGTTTTTTGCGGCTCTTTAGTAGGCGCAGGTCTTGGGTTTTTGTGGTTTAACACTTATCCCGCGCAAGTATTTATGGGCGATGTTGGTGCGCTCGCCTTAGGTGCAGCACTTGGTGTGATAGCAGTGATTGTACGACAAGAAATTGTATTTTTTGTTATGAGCGGTATTTTTGTTTTAGAAACGGTGTCAGTGATTTTACAAGTGGGCTCATACAAATTAACCGGTAAACGTATTTTTAAAATGGCGCCGATCCATCATCATTTTGAATTAAAAGGGTGGCCAGAACCACGCGTAATCGTGCGATTTTGGATTATCACGTTTGTGTTAGTATTATTTGGACTAGCCACATTAAAATTAAGATAAATCTATGTCTGCAAACTTACATCTCATTATTGGACTTGGTGCGACAGGACTTTCTTGCGCACGTTATTTGCAACAACAAAATATTCCATTTTCAGTTTTAGATACACGCACGACACCGCCTAATTTAGATATTTTTCGGCAAGAATTTCCGCATATCAAACTGTCTCTTGGCGGTTGGAATGAAAAATTATTGCATCGCGCATCGACTATTATCATTAGCCCAGGCATGTCGGTAAATGAACCAGCAATAGTAAAAGCAAAAGAGCGCGGCGCTCATATCATTGGTGATATCGAATTATTTGCACGTGCTGCAACCATGCCAGTGATTGCGATTACTGGGACAAATGCAAAAAGTACGGTGACAACTTTAGTTGGAAAAATGGCGGAAGCAGCAGGCTTTGAAGCGCAAACTGGCGGTAATTTAGGTGTGCCAGCCCTCGATTTATTAGAAAAAAATCCTGCCACCAATTTATTTGTTTTAGAGCTTTCTAGTTTTCAACTAGAAACGACTCACTCATTAAAACCACAAGTCGCAACGGTATTAAATATCACGCCTGATCATATGGATCGATACGAAACATTAAAACATTATCGGCAGGCGAAACTACGTGTTTATCAGCATTGTTCTGTTGCTGTATGTAATCGCGATGATACGCTCACTGATGTTGACGCGTTACGAAAAATCACTTTTACTTTGCAAACACCAGGAAAAAATGAATTTGGATTATTGGTAAAAAATGGCAAAACCTATCTTACTTTTGAAGATCAATCTTTATTAGCAATCGATGAGCTACCAATTGTTGGTAAACATTATCAAGCGAATGCACTCGCATCACTTGCAATCGGCTATGGTTTTGGATTGCCGTTTGCGCCAATGATAAAAGTCTTGCGTGAATTTACCGGATTACCGCATCGCTGCCAATTCGTGCGTGAGCGAGATGGGGTGCGTTGGTATAACGATTCTAAAGGCACAAACGTTGGTGCAACTCAAGCTGCTATCGAAGGACTGGGCAGCGAAATTTCCGGCAAATTAATTTTGATTGCAGGTGGTGTCGGTAAAAATGCTGATTTTCATCCGATGGTGCCTATCATTGAAAAATACGCGCGTCATGTGGTCTTGATTGGTGAAGCAGCAAAAGAATTATCAGAAGCCATTGGCGATCGTATTAATATATCATATGCAAAATCAATGGATGAAGCCGTGGTTCAATCATCAAATGCGGCAAAACCTGGCGATAGTGTATTGCTCTCACCAGCCTGCGCGAGTTTCGATATGTTTAAAAATTATGAACATCGCGGACAAGTATTCACTGAGATTGTTGAAAAGATGTCGTAGGCTGGATTAGCGCGAAGCGCGTAATCCAGCATATGTGACTATCTGTCAATTGAAGGATGACGTATGCGTTCCTATTCAGAAGCAAGCCAAGCAATTTCGCCGCCAGCGTTATATGACAAATGGTTTGTGATTGCCATTATGTGCATTGCGGGTCTTGGATTATTAATGATGACATCAGCCTCGATTGTTGTATCAGATAAACAACTACATCAACCTTTTTATTTTCTTTATAAGCAACTTGTATTTATGTCGCTTGGCGTTGTTATTGGCGTTGTTATTCTGCAATTTGATATTTCATATTGGGAAAAGTTGGGCGGTTATTTTTTATTGGGAGTGATGTTGCTGCTTGCGCTGGTACTCATTCCTGGCATTGGACATAGCGCGAATGGCAGTGCACGATGGATCGGCTTTGGTCCCTTAAGTTTTCAAGTGTCTGAGTTAACCAAATTTGCTGTTGTTGTGTATATGTCGGGATATTTAGTGCGACGTAATCTGGAAATTCGAACGCAGTTAAGTGGTTTTATAAAACCTATGATGGTGCTGAGTGTGATTGCCGTTTTGTTGCTACGCGAGCCGGATTTCGGTGCAACGGTGGTAGTGACAGCTACCACGTTAGGGCTAATGTTTATTGCTGGGATGCGTCTGCGTCATTTTCTAGGATTAGTTTCAGCCGCAGTAGCGGGTCTTGCAATGATTGCTATTTCTGCGCCGTATCGGTTGGCGCGTCTCACCACATTTTTAAATCCTTGGGAGCGTCCGTTTGATTCTGGTTATCAATTAACACAATCGTTAATCGCTTTTGGTCGTGGTGGATGGTTTGGTGTTGGTTTGGGAAAAAGCATTCAGAAAATGTTCTATCTTCCTGAAGCACATACAGATTTTTTGTTTGCAGTGATTGCCGAGGAACTAGGATTGGTTGGTATGATGTTGGTGATGGGTTTATTTTCGTTGCTGGTTACACGCATTTTTATAATTGGTCGCGAAGCGCAACGATTAGGTAATCATTTTGCTGGGTTTCTGGCTTATGGCTTTGGATTTTGGATCGCAATTCAATTTACTGTGAGTATAGGCGTGAATTCAGGTTTGTTGCCGACAAAAGGATTAACATTGCCGTTGATGAGCTACGGCGGTAGTAGCGTGTTAGTCAATTGCATTATGATAGCAGTGTTGTTACGCATTGACTATGAAAATCGATTGATAACTCTTGGAATAAAATAAAACATGGCTAATCGGCGAGAAATAAAACGTGTGTTAATCATGGCTGGCGGTACAGGTGGCCATGTTTTCCCAGGTTTGGCGGTTGCCAATTATTTGCGTGAAAAAGGTATAGAGGTACATTGGCTAGGAACAAAGAAGGGCTTGGAAGCACGTGTTGTGCCAGCAGCTAATATTCCATTGCATTTTATTACCATTACTGGATTGCGCGGGAAAGGTGTCATGTCGATGATGACTGCTCCAATCAATATTATCAAAGCAGTGATGCAGGCAAAAAAAATTATTCAAAAAATTAATCCAGATGTTGTTATCGGTATGGGTGGTTTTGCAAGTGGACCAGGCGGCATAGCTAGTTGGTTCTTGCATCGTCCATTGGTTGTGCATGAACAAAATGCCAAAGCTGGATTAACTAATCGCATGTTAAGTTATGTGGCAGCGCGTGTATTGGAGGGGTTTCCAGGAGCATTCAAGTCAAAAGCAAATGTTGTCACCGTGGGTAATCCTGTGCGTTCTGAAATTGAAGATTTACCATCCCCCAGAGAACGTTTTGCTGCCGGACATCCTTTTCGTTTACTGGTGCTTGGCGGTAGTTTAGGGGCGCAAAGGTTAAATGAAATTGTTCCTAACATGCTAGCGTTGTTATCTCCAGAAAAGCGTCCTCAAGTGCTGCATCAAACCGGCGATAAACATATTGAAGCGACAAAAAATTTATATCAATCAATGGGGATACAGGCAACTCTTGTACCATTTATTGAAGATATGGCAGAAGCTTATCGGCAGGCTGATATGGTAATATGTCGTGCAGGTGCACTGACAGTTGCTGAACTTTGTGCTGCAGGAGTGGGAGCAATACTTGTTCCTTTTCCCCACGCCGTTGATGATCATCAAACAGCAAATGCTCAATTGATGGTAAAAGGCGGCGCCGCCATTTGTATTCAACAAAAGGAATTAACAGAAAGTCGATTAGCAGATATAGTAGGGCAGGTTTCGGCGTCTCCTGAACGATGTTTAGCCATGGCAAATGCAGCTTTTGCACTACGTCGTGTGAATGTGCAGGAAAAGATTTTTAATATTTTGTGTGAAATTTAATTGCGAAGAATGTAAAAATTCATTGAGAGTGTTTATTTAACTCCCCTTCGGGCTCAGGGCCGCGAGATGACACGGTTTTTCCGAGCTTCTTAAATTCTTAGGCGAGTATTTTTTTACAGTTAATAGTTATAATGACAATAACCAATTAATGCAGGAGATAATCCATTGAGTTGGATGTTTGAGATGGGACATATAAAACATGTCCATTTTGTTGGAATCGGTGGTGTAGGCATGGCTGGTATTGCAGAGGTATTGCTAAGACAAGGCTATACCGTGTCAGGTTCAGATCTTTCTGAAAATTCGCTCACACAATGGTTACGTGTGATGGGTGCAACCATTCATCGCGGTCACATTGCTGAAAATATTAAAAATGCAGATGTGATTGTACGTTCATCAGCGGTAGATTGGTCCAATCCAGAATTAGAAGCTGCGCGTAAATTTCGCATTCCGATTGTGCCGAGAGCAGAAATGCTTGGTGAACTGATGCGTTTTCGTTATGGTATCGCTGTTTCTGGAACGCATGGTAAAACGACTACTACCAGTTTAGTCACCAGTATTTTGGCAGAAGCAGGATTAGATCCAACGTTTGTTATCGGTGGCCGCTTGAATAGTGTTGGTAGTAATGCCCGATTAGGTCGGGGTCATTATTTGGTGGCGGAAGCAGATGAAAGTGATGCTTCATTTTTATACCTTAAGCCTATGATTTCAGTCGTAACTAATATAGACCAAGATCATATGGGCACCTATGAAAATGATTTTGGTCGCTTAAAATCGACGTTCATTGAATTTTTGCATCGCTTGCCATTTTATGGACTGGCGGTGATGTGTGTTGATGACCCAGTGGTGCGCGAAATTCTTCCGCAACTATCTCGTCCCGTATTAACTTACGGATTAACTGAAGAAGCTGATTTTAAAACATTGCACTATACGCAATCTGGTATGCAAACCAAATTTATGGTTGAGCGTCCAAAAGGATTGCCGTCATTATCTATCGCCCTAAATTTACCTGGACGTCACAATGTATTAAACGCATTAGCAGCCATTGCTATTGCAACTGAGTTGCGTGTTCCAGATCATGCAATTGTTGAAGCACTAGAACATTTTGCAGGGATTGGACGTCGTTTCCAAATATATGGTGATTTTGCTTTACCAACAGGCGGGAATGTCACCTTAGTTGATGATTATGGCCATCATCCGCGTGAAATAGCAGCCACACTTCAAGCGGCACGAGAGAGTTGGCCGAAACGTCGTTTGGTGATGGTATATCAACCACATCGTTATACTCGTACACGAGATTTATTTACGGATTTTTGTCAGGTGTTATCATTACCAGATAAATTATTATTACTCGATGTTTATTCGGCTGGTGAAGCATTTATTCCTGGTGCAGATGGTGAATCACTTGCTGCTGGAATTAAAGCAAGTGGCAAAATCAATCCGATTTTTGTGACAAAGCAAGATACATTGCCAGAATTATTTCAACATGAATTGCAAGATGGTGATGTGTTATTAATGCAAGGCGCAGGTAACATTGGTGCATTAGCAGCACGATTAGCAGCAACGCAATTAAAAGAAACAACCACGGTGAAATGATGAGTGAAACGTTAATAGCGCCTGTTATCAAAATTCGTGGACAGCTTTTGAAAAAAGAGCCATTAGCCAATTACACGTCATGGCGAACAGGCGGCCCTGCTGATTTTGTTTTTTTGCCGGCAGATTTAGATGATTTAGTGAATTTTCTAAAACAATTACCAGAAACAATACCATTGCATTGGTTGGGGCTAGGTAGTAATACATTGGTGCGTGATGGAGGTTTAGAAGGTGTTGCCATTATTACGCAAGGGGCATTAAATCAACTGTCTGTGTTTGAAAATCAACTGATTCGCGCAGAAGCCGGCGTTGCTTCTGCACAACTTGCGCGTTATACAGCAAGAATGGGTGCAACCGGGCTTGAGTTTATGGCGGGTATTCCCGGTACAGTTGGTGGAGCGCTTGCAATGAACGCAGGTTGTTTTGGTAGCGAAACGTGGTCATTTGTGCACGCAGTTGAAACGATTAATCGAAGTGGCGAGATTAAAATACGCCTTGCAGCAGAATTTCAAACAAGTTACCGCCATGTTATGCGCCCAAATGGCGAATGGTTTGTAGCTGGTCAATTTGTGTTAACAAATGGAGATAAGGAAAAAGCATTACAAGATATTCGTACATTACTTGAAAGACGTAACAATACGCAGCCGACGGGTACGGCAAATTGTGGCTCAGTATTTCGTAACCCGCCAGGTAATTTTGCTGGACGATTAATCGAAGAGTGTGGTTTGAAAGGGATAAACATTGGTGGTGCGATCGTATCGCTAAAACACGCAAATTTTATTATCAATGAAAATAATGCTACATCAATGGATATTGAGCGGCTAATTACACGAGTGAAAGCGATTGTTGAAGAAAAAACTGGTATTCAATTAATCCCCGAGGTTTGTATTATTGGACGAGAATAAGGCGGTTAAATGGAAGCTAGGAGAAACAAGGGATCATTTAGTTTTTTCCAATTCTTATCTCAGATAGTTAAAGTATCACTTTTAATTATAATATTCACATTTAGTATCTACCTCATTAATCATTTAAAACTTTCTCGCTGTTTTCCTATTCAATGGGTACGTATCTATGGAGCAAACCAATCAGATCATCTAGATATTCAAGAAACGCTTCAGCCAATTTTGAATCGCGGTTTTTTTTCTGTGAATGTCGACTATATTCGTGAACGATTATTACAAATGCCATGGGTGTCGGAAATTTATGTTCGTCGCCATTGGCCAGATCAGATTGAAATTAATGTGATAGAAAAGCAGGCGGTCGCACGTTGGAATAACAAAAGTTTATTAACCAGTGGCGGAGAATTATTTACACCAAAAGTAGAATCTTATCCAATCAATCTACCTGACTTTCTTGGTCCAGAAGGACAGCAAATTCTGATGTTAGAATATTTTCTCAAGATGAATCGCATCTTGATACCACTACATGCTAAAATTTCCCGATTGGAGATGACACCTTATTTAACATGGAAGTTAACACTAAATAATAGAATTGAGCTTAGAATAGGCCATAAGGATATCTTGACTCGATTGCATCATTTTGTGAAAGTGTATCCTAACATTATTGGTACACGCAGAAGTGATGTGGATTATATTGATTTGCGCTATTCTAATGGAGTAGCGGTACGGTGGAAAAATACCGGTTAACGATGGTTTGACTGTGGAAGAATAATTATGGCAAAGAAGCCAAATAAAGATTTATTAGTAGGTATTGATATCGGCACATCTAAAGTGGTGACGCTGGTTGGTGAAATCGCAAGCGATGGTAAGCTGCATGTGATTGGTTATGGAACGCATCCATCACAAGGATTGAAAAGAGGTGTTGTTGTCAATATTGAATCGACTGTTCAATCGATACAGCGTTCAGTTGAGGATGCTGAATTAATGTCAGGATGCGAAATATTTTCCGCATTTACCGGCATCGCTGGAAGCCATATTCGTAGTATCAATTCGCACGGTATTGTTGCTATTCGTGATCATGAAGTTTCGCAAAATGATGTTGATCGTGTGATTGATGCAGCAAAAGCAATCGCGATTCCTGCCGATCAAAAAATCCTGCACGTCTTACCTCAAGAATTTATTATTGATAATCAAGATTCAATTCGCGAACCAGTTGGTATGTCAGGTGTTCGGCTCGAAGCAAAAGTGCATATTGTGACAGGCGCAGTCAGTGCAGCGCAAAACATTGTGAAGTGTATGAAACGATGTGGCTTAACCACCAGTGATATTGTGTTAGAACAATTTGCTTCTAGCCAATCTATTTTATCAGAAGATGAAAAAGAATTAGGTGTGTGCATGATCGACATCGGCGGAGGCACAAGTGATATCGCGGTGTTTACCGATGGTGCTATTCGTCATACAGCTGTGATTCCCATTGCAGGTGATCAAGTCACAAACGATATTGCGATTGCACTTCGAACGCCAACACGTAATGCAGAAGAAGTAAAAATTAAATTTGGTTGCGCCTTGCAAGATTTAGTTGATAGTAATCAAATGGTCGATATACCGGCGATAGGTGATCGTGTAGGTAGGCGATTACCACGTCGAGCGTTAGCAGAAGTGATTGAAGCGCGCTATGAAGAATTATTTACACTGGCATTAAATGAATTACGTCGCAATGGATTGGAACAAGTGTTGGCTGCTGGTGTTGTGCTGACAGGTGGTGCATCAAAAATTGAAGGAGCACTTGAATTAGCTGAGCGCGTATTCAAAATGCCTGTCAGAATTGGTAGACCATATAATGTAAATGGTTTACCAGACATTATTGATAATCCTATTTATGCTACCGGTGTTGGTTTGCTAGTGTATGGCCAGCGTCAGCGTACTAACCATGAAGTTGTTCTTACGCAGCCAAGCATGAAAAGTTTATGGTCACGAATGAAAGGTTGGTTCCAGGGAAATTTTTAGTTTTGGAGTGATGACATGTTTGAACTATTGGATACTTGTCAACAAAATGCTGTGATAAAAGTGGTTGGTATTGGTGGCGGCGGCGGTAATGCTGTTGAGCACATGATGGCTGGCCACATCGAAGGTGTAGAATTTATTTGTGCGAATACTGACGCGCAAGCTATTAAAAATTCTTCAGCCAATACCATTATTCAATTAGGCGAAGGTATCACGCGCGGTTTAGGCGCTGGTGCAAATCCTGAAGTTGGTCGCCGAGCTGCCGAAGAAGATAGAGAAAAAATTCGTGCGGCATTAACTGGCGCTGATATGGTATTTCTTGCTGCAGGAATGGGGGGTGGAACAGGTACAGGTGCAGCACCTGTGTTTGCACAAGTTGCAAAAGAATTAGGTGTGCTAACTGTCGCTGTTACCACAAAGCCATTTTCATTTGAAGGTAAAATGCGTTTGCAAACAGCAGAACAAGGCATTGCAAATTTATCTCAATATGTTGATTCGCTGATTACCATTCCCAATAACAAATTGCTAACAGTGCTTGGAAAAAATGTTACGTTAATTAATGCATTCAAAGCGGCGAACGATGTGTTGCGTGGTGCTGTGCAGGGTATCGCAGAATTAATTACACGACCAGGATTAATTAATGTCGATTTTGCTGATGTTCGCACCGTTATGTCTGAAATGGGCATGGCAATGATGGGAACAGGTGTTGGATCAGGTGATAATCGCGCACGATTAGCAGCAGAAGCTGCTATTGCGAGTCCCTTATTGGAAGACGTCGATTTAACTGGCGCGAAAGGTGTGCTTGTTAACATCACTGCAGGTTTAGATCTCTCCATCGGTGAGTTTGAAGAAGTCGGTGAAGTGGTAAAAGCGTTCACTTCTGATAGTGCAACCGTTGTGGTTGGAACCGTGATTGATCCAGATTTACGTGATGAAGTTCGCGTGACGGTAATTGTTACTGGTCTTGGTAGAAAACAAGTCGCCGCTGCGTTACGCATGCCGGGCATTGAAGTCGTTAAATCGCATCATGAAAACCGTATTGATTATGGCCAGCTTGAAAAACCAACGATTATGCGTAAGCAAAATATGGTTAGTGAGCCCAGCCACGCGAATTCTTCCGCTTCACAGCGAACTGTATCTATTACGGAAAATCAGCACGATGTTGATTATCTTGATATCCCCGCATTTTTGCGTCGCAAAGAGGAAGAAGTCTAGTTATTTCAAAAAGTTACTATTATTATCTCATTTAAATGCCAGCATTAGCTGGCATTTCATTTTATGATTAATGACTTTAAACTTGCTAAAAACAGTATAAAATGTATAATACTTGATCAAATCAAATATAAAACGAGAGTTAGGTGATAATATGTTTTCATTCATCAGACATTCTATTTTCAAAAGTCATCCGCCAACGCAAGAACCGTTAATAGTTCCTATTCAGAATACTGCTTCTAGCAAACAGGAAGTAAACGTTATTTCTAAAACAGTTGATCCAGCCAACATGACAAACGAAGAAAATAGTTGGTTGAGAATTTTATTCAAAAAATTCAATCAAACAATTTATCCATCAGAGATGGATTATGAAATCCAGTTGCCTGACCAAGATACAAAATTAAAACTGAGGTTGACTAACAAAATAATTTGTCGTCAATCAAAAGGCCGCCCAAATGAAGTACGTTATGAAATTATTAGCAAGCAGTTGCTTGGTGAAGGCACTTTTGCAAAAGTTTATCCTGTCATTGGCACACTTGTTCCAGAAAAAAATGGCACACTTACATTTAAAAAACAAGATCGTATATTAAAATATTTTGAATATTTGGCAAAAACAAATGAACAAAATGCTGCGGAAAAAGAATTACATTTTGGTCAATTAGTGCAACATCTCCATATGAAACGGCCAGTGTATGTGACAAATGGCAAACTTTACCAAACTTATCTGATTGAAAAGAAAATACCAGGAACCGGATTACAGTACTTGCTTGAAGATGAACTTAATAAAGGAAATATTCTTAGTGTTGATGAGCGATTAAAAGTAAGTAAAAATATTTTGTCAACACTGAAGCAGCAAGTGCATGATCAGAACCTCATTCATAAAGATATCAAACAAGAAAATATTATGTTTGATCGTGCTTCATTAGAAGTAAATTTTATTGATTTTGGTTTTAGTAAGAAAAAAGAATACGATGACAAGGGTGAGTCAAGTGGAACGCCAGGTTATGCTGCATATGAAGTATATAGTCGTATGCGAACCGATGAAACAACTGATATATATGCTGTCGGGAGAGTGTTGGCCGAATTATGGCACGACCAACCAGCTTGTTTTGATTCCATTTATGAATATCAACAGTTTGCTTGGCATTCAACATTGAGCTCATTATTCGATAAAATTGATGGAATTAGCCAGCTTCACCAAGATAAATTACGAAATTTATTTTTGAATATGACGCGATCAAAACAGAAAAATCGTTGTTCACTTCAATCAGCAATTGATGTTATCGACGAAATTATTTTAGAAAGAAAATTAGAATTTGTTTTGCCAAATGAGCAAGAAAAATTTAAAACTGCTTCAATGCAAGGTAAGAAATTATCGATGGCGTTAAACGTTTTCTGCAGAAATCATGTTGGCCATACCACTGTTGAATCACTTAATCATCTTAAACAATTATTAAAAGAAAAATTAAGCGAAGTGAAAAATGAGCCTAATCTTATTAAAGAATTTATTGAATCAAGTGATATTAATTTATTTTTAGGATTAGATTCTGCCGAAAAAATTATTCAAAAAGCTGATGATATTATTCATGAGTTTACTAATGTAACAACAGAATTAAAATCTTTGCAAAATAAAATAAATAAGATTAATACTAAAATTTCTTCAAAAGATATTGAGAAGCAGAAATTAGTACATGAATTATCTGATGCAATCAGTTTCACTTTTTCCAAGGTCAGTCGATATTCGCTTTCATTTAATAATACTGTTATGTTAACAAGAAAAATAAAAAAAGAGATTGATAAAATTCAGCCTAAAATGAAACAATTAGAAAAAGATAGCGGCATCATTAATTGTTTTTTCTCGATGTTGAGATTATTCAAACCAAGACCAGCTCAACAACATCTCAATACACAACCAAAGGTTGATTATCTAAAAATAAATATAAATTAACCACGAGTATTTTATGCTAAGAACATTAGATGCTGACACATCGAAATTTTTGATAGATCCAACTTCATTTGCAAATGAAGAACAAAAGAAAATATTAAGTCAGTTATTATTTTCTAATGAATCTGAGAATAATTTCATGCCTAATAAAATATATACGTTAACAACAGATGATAATAAAAAAATAAACATTATCTTGACGAAGAGAATTATTAAACGAGCATCTTCGTTAGATATTTCTGATATTTGTTTTGATGTGATTGATGAAAAAATTCTTGGCGGCGGTTATTTTGGTAAGGTTTATCCGATACTTGGAACTTTAAAGAAAATCAATGATGAATTATTTTTTAAAAATAATAAAAAATATGTAGCAAAAACAGTTTTTGTAAAAAAGAATGGAATATCAAATGATATTTTAAAAGAATATTTCTTTTCTAATCGTGTGCGTGAATTACACATGAAATGGCCGATGGCGTTTTATCATGCTGTGGAAAGTAAACATCAGAATGTGATGGTAATGCAGCGGTTACCTGGTGAAACACTCAACAAAATTCTTGATGAAGATAGAAAAAAAATTACATTGACCACTGATCAGCGCTTGGAACTCACCATTAAAATTCTGCGCGCATGGCAAATGCAAGTACAAGCTCATTGTTTGGTTCACCGCGATATTAAACCTGAAAACATAATGGTTAATTTAATATTTCCCAATCCTGAAGTAACATTTTTTGATTATGGATTAAGTACCGATTCAATTTATAATGATAACAAACCTAGGGGAACGCCAACTTATTCTGCACCAGAACTTTTTGATAATAAAGAAATGACGCATCAATCTGATATTTATAGCATCGGTTGCGTGTTAGGAGAAATTTGGCGCAGTAAAGAACATCCAGTAGATGAATGGGAAGCATTAAATATTCCATATATGACACAAGTTAAGATGGCGTACGAATTCGCGAAAAATCGCCCATTTGAGGAGATTTTTTCGCGAATTAATGATCTAAGTAACGAGCATCAAATTCGAATAAAATATATTTTAATGAAAATGGTGTCAGCTATAAAAAATGATCGTGGTTCTATTGTGAATATTATTGCTGAATTTGAAGATATCTACCTAGAGAGAAAATTAGCTAATCTTACCGAAGAAGATAAATTATCTATTGGTGCTGCCTATCGTGCCAGCTTTTTATTGTGTTCAACACTAAATAATCTTGCTTTAAAATATAATAATTCGATTGATATGGAAGTTATTCTCATTCAAGATGCTTTTAAAAATATTTTACATTCTGTTCCTGATGAACCCGTTGTCATCACAGAATTTGTTAATACACTTGGTATACCTGTATTGCAGAATAAAAAATCACGGCAAGCAGTTTTAGACGAGATTGATACGCAAATTAGTGATTTTGAAACATCACGTCGTTCATTAGAAATACTATCTTCTAAAATTCAATCTCTTGTCATGACAATAACAAAAAAACAATTACATTACACAGAAGAAGGCTTAACAAAACGAAGTTTATTACAAAAAATTAATGCAAAAATTAATCGTCTTTTAACGAGAACAGATTGTGACTTGACCTTAAATAATATTGTTTATCTTGCGTACAAATTTGATAAATATTTAAAGCGTTTTAATGATGAATATTCGAATTTAGCTGATCAGGTTTCTATCATTGCATTACAAAATCGAGGAGATTCAGATTTTTCTCAAACTGCTTCGTCAGATTACATTAAATTTTCAATCTTCCAGGCAAGTGGTCATTTAGATCAATTGGGGGATGATGAATTGGATAGTGTATTCGATCGTCGGCTGGTCTAAAGTTTAGTTTAACAAAAAGCTAGATATCTAGCGTAAAACATGTTAAAAAATCGCTTCTTTAAGAAAGATTATATTATAAAAAATGGAAGAGAAATCATATTTTTGTTTCAAAAAACATCATGTTATGATACTCTTATCTGATTGGCTATAAAATTAGAAGCGCCGAATGATTAGACAACGTACTCTTAAAAACGTCATTAAAGCTACTGGAATCACGTTGCATGGCGGTGAACGAGCAGAAATAATTCTGCGTCCCGCACCAATTAATACAGGCATTTTATTTCGTCGTATCGACTTAAATCCTATCGTTGAGATACCTGCTTTGACCGAGTATGTTGGTGATACCACCATGTCTACGACCTTGGTGCAAGGTGAAATTCGCGTATCAACAGTTGAACATCTGTTATCAGCTTTTGCTGGGTTAGGAATTGATAATGCTTTTGTCGATGTCACTGCATCTGAAATACCTATCATGGATGGCAGCGCTGGTCCTTTTGTCTTTTTGATTCAATCAGCCGGTATCGAAGAGCAAAATGCTCCTAAACGTTTTATTCGCATCAAGCGTAAATTGAAAATTAAAGATGGTGACAAATGGGCTTGTTTCGAGCCATTTAATGGATTCAAAGTTACTTTCACGATTGATTTTGATCACCCATTATTTAAATCGCATACCAAAACAGCCACACTCGATTTTTCTAGTCTTTCTTATGTAAAAGAAGTCAGTCGTGCGCGCACCTTTGGTTTTATGGCTGATTTTGAAAAGCTACAATCCTTAAATTTAGCTCGTGGTGCAAGTCTTGATAATGCAATCGCGATTGATGAATTTCGTGTATTAAACGAAGATGGCTTGCGTTATGAAAATGAATTTGTGAAACATAAAATTCTTGATGCAGTAGGTGATCTCTACTTATTAGGATCAAGTTTAGTCGGTGCATTTGTGGGCTATAAATCAGGACACGCACTCAATAACAAATTATTACGCGAACTTTTAGCAAATAAAGAAGCGTGGGAATTTGTGACTTTCGAAGATAAGCAGACAGCACCTATTTCTTACATTCGTCCAATTTTAGTCGAAGCATAGACAAGCGTCACGCAATGGACATACTGCTGTCTCCATACTGCTGTCATCCTGAGCCCTTACAAGGGTAAACTCCGCGAAGGATCGCAAACGTTCACGACCTAATAATGAACGTCTAATCGCGAATTCTGGTTAAGCAATTAAGCAAGACTGTTGTCATGCCAG
>CAZKUQ010000008.1:0-29026 GCA_964555965.1 uncultured Coxiellaceae bacterium | reverse complement strand
ATGACAACTACGCGAGGATGATGACAATACGCGAGGATGATGACAATACGCGAGGATGATGGCAATACGTGAGGATGATGACAATACGCGAGGATGATGACAATACGTGAGGATGATGACAATACGTGAGGATGATGACAATACGCGAAGATGATGGCACTAAAATAATTTTTAAATTGTTGGTTGACACTCACCCTTGCTGTCAGCAAAATAGCGCTTCCAAAAAAAATGATACGTAGTTGGGGTGTAGCCAAGCGGTAAGGCATCGGGTTTTGATCCCGACATCCCTAGGTTCGAATCCTAGCACCCCAGCCAAATCAACATGAGCCATTCTGGCAAATTTTGTTATACTACACGTGCGCAATATCAAACCAAGGAATAGAGTCGTGCCTGAAATAATGATTTTTAGCGGTAATGCGAGTAAAGATCTTACTCAGCGAATTGCCGAGCATTTAAATTTACCTATCGGAAACGCTCTCGTTGGTACATTTAGTGATGGCGAAACCATGGTAGAAATTCAAGAAAATGTTCGTGGACGCGATGTCTTTGTTGTTCAATCCACCTGCGCTCCCTCCAATGATACCTTAATGGAACTCATTTTACTTGCTGATGCATTACGTCGTGCATCCGCTGCAAAAATCACTGCTGTCGTTCCTTATTTTGGTTATGCACGACAAGACCGTCGTGTGCGTTCAGCACGTGTTCCTATCACTGCCAAAATTGTGGCTGACATGATGGCAGCTGTTGGTATCAGTCGATTGGTCACAGTCGATCTCCATGCTGATCAGATTCAAGGTTTCTTTTACATGCCAGTAGATAATTTATATAGCACGCCCATCATGCTAGAAAATATCCATGAACGTTCTTATAAAAATATCATGATTGTCTCGCCTGATGTTGGCGGTGTGATTCGTGCACGCGCGATAGCAAAACGTATTAATGGCGCAGATCTTGCTATTATCGACAAACGTCGCCCTAAAGCGAACGAAGCACAAGTGATGCATATCATCGGTGATGTCAAAGATCGCGATTGCATTATCGTTGATGACATTGTCGACACAGCAAGCACATTATGCCGCGCTGTTGAAGCACTCAAAGAACATGGTGCAGCAAAAGTGGCTGCTTACATCACTCACCCTGTTCTTTCGGGCAAAGCAATTCATAACATCAATACATCATTACTCGATGAAATCGTCGTGTCAGACACTATTCCGCTCACAGAGCAAGCGATTGCCTGTCCACGCATTCGTTGCTTAAGCTTGAGCCACATGATAGCTGAAGCTATACGCCGCATCAGTGGTGCAGGCTCATTAAGCCGTATGTTTTTGGATTAAGGTGGCATTAATCGGATCTGTCTTTCAGGGTTCCATCTCTAGAAAATCCGTGTACAATACGCCATTCTGTTCTGGTCGCGGAACAGCAGTCAAAAATATATCATTATTAATCATTTACTTATAAAGTGGAGATCATCATGGCATCGAAAATGAAATTTGAAATCGAAGCTAGTGTTCGCCAGAATATGGGGAAAGGTGCGAGCCGCCGCCTACGTCGCGAAGAAAAAGTTCCAGGCGTTGTATACGGTGGTGGAAAAAATGCAGTCTCCATTACGATCGAACATAATAAAATGTCTAAAGCGCTAGAAATCGAAGCATTTTATTCACATATTTTAACACTCAGAACCGGCACAGAAAGTGAACGTGTAATCCTGAAAGATGTACAACGTCATCCTTTCAAACCACGTATTATGCATATTGATTTTCAACGTGTACGCGCCGATGAAAAATTACATATGCATATTCCGCTGCACTTCAAAGGTGGTGAAAATTCACCAGGTGTAAAAGAAGGCGGTCTCATTTCTCATATCATGAGTGATATTGAAGTTTCATGTTTACCAGATAATTTGCCGGAATACATTGAGTTAGACATTTCAGAAATGGCACTCAACCAAATTCTTCATCTTTCAGATATCAAGTTACCAAAAGGTGTGGAAATCGTTGCGCTTACTCATGACGACGATAAGCCTGTTGTTTCTATTCACGTCCCACGTGTTGAAGAAGAACCAGTTGAAGTTGTTGAAGAAACAATTGCACCATCTGAAGTTCCTGCCATGTCGCAAAAGAGTGAAGAAGAAATTCAACAAGAAGAAAGTGGCAAAGAAGGTAAAAAAGAAAAGAAATAAGCAAACAAATAACTGTCATGCTGGCGCAAGCTGGCATCCAGTTAAACTCTCGCTCAACAAAGACTGGAATAAGGTGACATTACTAGACTGGTTTTAATTTATCCTGATATTGTCATAAAAGATCCAGATTTTTTATAGTTAATTGGAGCGCCAACGTTGTCGTCATGTATTCAGTTAATAGCCGGATTAGCGAATCTCGGGAAAGAATATGTTGATACACGGCACAATGCTGGCGCTTGGTTAATAGAAAATATCCTTGAATTTACCCACACTACTTTACATCGTGAAATAAAATTTCATGGTTTATATGGCCAAGCTAAATTCGACCATCGTGCTTGTCATTTATTAATCCCAACCACTTTCATGAATTTAAGCGGACAATCTGTGCGCGCTTGTATGGCATACCACAAATTAACGCCGGCAAATATTTTAATTGCGCATGATGATGTCGATCTTCCAGTAGGAACTATTAAATTGAAATTGGATGGTGGAGACGGCGGTCATAACGGGTTAAAAGACATTATTCGACATCTAAATACCAAACAATTTTATCGGCTGCGAATTGGCGTTGGCCGCCCAACACATGGTGATGTTGCCGATTATGTTTTAGAAAAACCATCAAAAGCTGATAAACAAAAAATAGAGCAAGCATTGCAAAGCGCAATTGATGTGCTACCAATGATAGTTGCCGGTGACATACAAAAAGCAATGATGACATTGCACACAGCAAGTTAGGCGAGAGGAGACACACATGGCTTTAAAATGCGGCATCGTTGGATTACCAAACGTTGGCAAATCAACTTTATTTAATTGTTTAACCAAAGCACAAGTAGCTGCTGCTAATTATCCATTTTGCACCATTGAACCCAATATCGGTGTTGTTGGCGTTCCTGATCCACGCTTAGAAAAACTTGCTGAAATTGTTAATCCTGAACGCATCTTGCCAACCACCGTTGAATTTGTAGATATTGCAGGCATTGTACAAGGTGCATCAAAAGGTGAAGGATTAGGTAATAAATTTCTATCTCACATTCGCGAAACAGATGCGATTGTGCAAGTTGTTCGCTGCTTTGAAGATGAAAATGTCACACATGTCGCCGGAAAAGTGTCGCCAAGAAATGACATCGATGTCATTAACACAGAATTGGCGCTTGCTGATTTAGAAACCGTTGATCGCTCTATTCAACGCGTACAACGTGCAGCAAAATCTGGTGATAAACAAGCACAAATTGAATTAACCATTTTAGAGCGCATCAAAAAACAATTAGACCAAGGCAACCCTGCGCGCGCATTAGAATTTAGTAAAGAAGAAAAACCATTATTAAATTCATTTCATTTACTCACCTTAAAACCAACTTTATATGTCGCAAACGTTCATGAAGATGGTTTTGAAAATAATCCGCTATTAGATGAAGTCAAACAAATTGCCGCGGAAGAAAAAGCAGAAGTAGTTGTCATTTGTGCTGCCATTGAAGCACAAATTGCTGATCTGGATGATGCAGATAAAGAATTATTTTTAGCTGAATTAAATTTAGCAGAACCCGGATTAAACCGGCTCATTCATGCTGGCTACAAATTACTGCATCTTGAAACTTATTTCACTGCTGGTGTCAAAGAAGTGCGTGCTTGGACGATTCCAGTTGGCGCAACGGCACCACAAGCAGCTGGCGTCATTCACACAGATTTTGAAAAAGGTTTTATTCGTGCTGAAGTCATTTCTTATGATGACTTCATTAAATATAAAGGCGAAGCCGGCGCAAAAGAAGCTGGCAAATGGCGCTTAGAAGGAAAAGAATATATTGTCAAAGATGGCGACATCATGCATTTTAGATTTAATGTGTAGAACGAAATTTTTTCTGAAAGTAATCTCGTTTTCAAAGTTGATATTGTTGATTGGCATCGCATCACGCCAGAATTTCGTGAAAAAATTTCTCGCGAGATGGTTCAGATATAGTGCTTTTTGAATAATATACAATTATCATGAATATTTAAAGAGATCTCCGCTTTCGCGGAGATGACGTCTGCGCGGAGATGACGTCTGTAGACTTCGTCACTCCTGCTTCCACCTTTCGCCATCAACACCACTTCTTTTGTCATTCCCGTTCGAAGAGATCTCTGCTTTCGCCATCAACATACTCCTTTTCGTCATTCCCGCGAAAGCGGGAATCTTTATAAAAACAACCAAGGCTAAATATGCTAAAACATGAATACTATGTTTATATCCTTACAAATAAAAAACATGGCACACTGTACATTGGTGTAACAAATAATTTAATGAAACGAATTTATACTCACAAGCAAGGTTTAGTAAAAGGATTCACAAAAAAATACAATCTTCATCAACTTGTATATTATGAAATTTACAGCAGTGTCCGCGAAGCAATTTTGCGAGAAAAACAATTAAAAAGATGGAATAGAAATTGGAAAATTAATTTGATTGAAAAAAGCAATCCTCATTGGTTTGATTTGTATAATACATTATTTTTTTAACACGTTGTATCATACACATCCATTACTAATTCATTTGGCTTGATAATAAATTTCATTTACAACGCTGCCTCACCACTTCAAACAAAAATATTCCTGTGGCAACAGAAACATTCAAACTAGAAACGCTACCAAACATAGGGATTTTTAATAATAAATCACAACAATCTTTGGTTAATCGTCGCAAACCACTACCTTCTGCGCCCATGACAATCGCAACAGGGCCTGATAAATCAACTTGATATAATGATTGATCTGCCTCACCTGCAGCGCCGTAAAGCCAAATGCCTAATTCTTTTAATTTCTCCAACGTGCGCGCTAAATTTGTCACTTGCACAAATGGGATGGATTCTGCAGCACCACTTGCGACTTTACTCACCACAGAAGTAATACTCACCGCTTTATCTTTCGGCGCAATCACCACATTCACACCTGCTGCATCTGCAGAACGCAAACAGGCGCCTAAATTATGCGGATCTTGCACGCCATCTAACACTAAAATAAATGGAGGCTGAGATAAATTTTGCAATAAATTTTCTAAATCTTCTTCAGAATAATTGCGAGCCTTCTCGCAAAATGCAATGACGCCTTGATGATTCGCATCACCTGACATTTTATCCAATTCTTGTCGCGACACTTGTTCAATGCGAATATTTTTCTTTCGCGCCAACTGCAAAATCGCTTCGATTTTTTTATCTTGCCGTTCACGTGTCACACATAAATATTGCACACGTTCAGATTGATTTTGCAGCAGCGACCCAACCGCATGCACACCAAAAATAAAATGTTTAGATGTCATCACATTTATTACCTTAATCGTTTATATTGTTCCTCAATTAATTCGCGATAAGCAGGATCTGTATTATCAGTCATTTGCTTTTGTTCATTCTCGAGTAAATTAACAAACTGTTCACGACTATTTTCTTTCGCGCAGGCTTTCAATAATTGTTCTGCATTTTCGTTAGTTGAAAACAAAAAATAACCTTTGTTTCGTTTATAAAAATATTGCGTCTGTTGATAACAATATAATTTCAACTTGTTTACTAAAGGTTTCTTATAGATTGGCAACACTATTTTATCATATAAATCGTTTATTTCATTTTGCGATAATTCAATTTGTGGAATTTGTCTGGCAATATTTAAAAAAATATCTTTTGGTATTGCTTTTCTATTTTTAATTGAAGAAGCCAATGATATTTCGCCCTTGAACCAAGTAGCAAAGTCTGGCGTGTGAAGTGCAGAGGCTTGTTGATAATTTAGTTGATACTTTTTCATGAGTTGATGAATCTCTTTTGCATCTGCCACTAATTGCGCACCATTGAAAAATTTTGCCACCTCTCTGCGGAATACATCATCATTTAATTCAACTAAAATTCGCAATTTTTCTGCATCTGAAGATTGCTTATTACTAAATAACATTGCTTCTTTAACGTAGCTTAAGGAACGATGGTCTTGTAAATAGATTTTTTCAGCATAAGAAAAATGGCCTCCCATCACTGCCCAATAAGCGACTTTACCTAACCCCAATTTAATATTTTTAATATGCTCATCCACTTTTGCTGTATTACCACCGAAGGCATAACCATGAATGACATTGATCAAACTAGCTCCATTAAGAATCAAGAAATTAACCGCTTTATGTTCATTTTTCGCTGCCAACTCAAAAGCAGCTGGATGGTTATCTGAATCAAAAATATCAATATCTGAATAACTCTTAATTTCCTGCAACGCAAGATCATCTTGTTTTTTTGCAATATTGAAAATAAGTTGTTTTAACTCAAGTGGCGTTCGCACAGCTGACATAACAAATCTCTCTCGTTTTTTTTAATCATTTTATTTTCTTGATTTCTTTTTTTTCTTATTGTTATCTTTAAATTTATTTTTCTTCTTTTGATTATTGTTTTCTTGATGTTTATTATTTTTTTGTGCAAGCCTGCCGCCACGTTCACCTTTAGAACGATCACGCGCACCTTCTGCTAATACAAAATCTATTTCACGTTGATCTAAATCAACACGTGCTACACGAACTTTAATCGGATCACCTAAACGAAAACGCCTGCCGGATCGCTCGCCAAGCAAGACATGCTTAATAGAATCAAATTGATAATAATCATCAGGCAATGTGCTAATGTGAACTAATCCTTCCACGTAAATTTCTGACAGCTCAGCAAACACACCAAAATTGGTTACGCCTGAAATAATGCCAGGAAATTCTTGTCCTACTTTATCCATCATAAATTCACATTTCAACCAATCAGTGACTTCATTCGTTGCATCATCTGCACGACGTTCTGTCATGGAACAATGTTCGCCAGCACGAATGAATGCTTGCTCATCATCATAGATTTTTTTGCGCGTTAAAATTTGCTTGATCACACGATGCACCATTAAATCTGGATAACGTCGAATAGGCGAAGTGAAATGTGCATAAGCCTCATATGCTAAACCAAAATGACCTTTGTTATCTGGACTATAAATAGCTTGGCTCATTGAACGCAGCAAAATTGTTTGTATCATGTGCGCATCTGGACGATCTTGGATCACACGTAAGATGTGCGCATAATCAGCAGGTACTGGCTCGCGATGGTTCGGCATCGTCAAACCAATTTCTTGTAAAAATCGTTGTAAATCATTGAGCTTTTCTTCGGTTGGCCCTTCATGCACACGATATAAACCTGCTTGTTTATGTTTTTCCATGAAACGTGCAGCACAAATATTGGCACTCAACATACATTCTTCAATCACACGATGTGAATCAAATCGTTCGTAAGACACAATTTTTTCAATTTTTCTATTTTTACCGAACACAATTTTGGTTTCTGGCAAGTCAAAATCAATCGCACCGCGGCCACTTCTTGCTTTATGCAATACACGAAAAAGATCATACAGATGAGTAAGGTAAGGCACGACTTCTGTGAACCGTTCACACATACGCTTATCATTTTTTTCCATCATCGTATGCACTTGATTGTAAGTTAAACGCGCGTGTGATTTAATCACGCCTTCCATAAAATCATAATGAAGAATTCGTCCCGTCGGATGAATTTCCATTTCACAGACCATCACCAAGCGATCTACATTTGGATTGAGCGAACATAAATTATTGGATAACGCTTCTGGCAACATGGGAATGACACGGCCAGGAAAATAAACCGAATTACCGCGCTGATAAGCTTCTTTATCTAGTGACGTATTTGGCCGCACATAATAACTCACATCAGCAATGGCAACATAAAGCATCCAGCCGCCTTTTTCACGCGGCACACAATAAATAGCGTCGTCAAAATCTTTGGCATCTTCACCATCAATCGTCACAAATGGTAAATGTCGAAAATCAGTTCTATTTTGTAATGCATCTTCTGTGACGTGCGCCTCGTAACGTGAAGCTTCTAGCAAGACATCATCTGGCCACACATAAGGTAAATCATGATTACGAATAGCGACACTAATCTCCATCCCCGGCGCCATGTGATCACCTAAGATTTCAACTATTTCTCCAATGACGCGTGCATGTTTATTTGGCTGAGCGGTAATGGCAACAACAACCATTTGCCCATTTTGAGCTCCATTCAATGATTCAAACGGAATCATGACATCTTGTGTAATCCGCTGATTTGATGACTCAACAAAAGCAGTACCTGACTCAATATGCAAACGACCCACAATTTGTTTGGTGTTATGTTCCAACACTTCAACAATCATCGCTTCGCGTCGACCGCGTGTATCAATATTTGATACACGCGCTAACACGCGATCTCCATGAAATACTCTGCGCATTTCACGTGGGCTTAAAAATAAATCATCATCGCCAAGATCTGGCACAAGAAATCCAAAGCCATCTTTATGGCCAACCACACGCCCAGCAATGAGCTCCATTTTATCAAGCGGCCCATAAGCATCGCGTCGATTACGTAATAACTGACCATCACGCATCATCGCAATTAAACGTCGACGAAGTGCTTCACGCTCTTCCTCCGACTCCAAACCAAATTCTTTTTGAATTTGTTGATACGTTGCCGGCCGGCCGCGTTCAGAAAGATATTCTAAAATATATTCTCGACTAGGGATGGGATGCTCATATTTTTGAGCTTCTCTATCAGCATGCGGGTCTTTTTTCTTATTAAACTTCACCATCTATTAACCTATTTACTCCAAGCGGCTTCCAATGCCTGATCTAAAATTTTGCAATCCATTATATGTGGAGAATAAGCGTAACGCTTGCTCATTGCAATCCTTAGTAAAAAATATATCACAGCCTTGATCATTTAGGTCATACAATGATCAACATTCTTAAGATAGTGATATTTTAAGCTTACTTTAACAAGAAGTTTTTATAGTAATAGTTCGAGGAGTAGTAAAACATACAAATAAGGAATTTGATCATGGGCCACGTAACCAATCCAGAATCGCAGTGTAGTCAAATTCGCGAACCTTCTTTAGCCACATTTAAGCTTGATAACATTATTCAATATATAAAAAATAATAATATATCGCTCGCTGAAAATGAATTAGCCGCCATCCAAATGCAGCTTGCGAATAATAAACGAATAATAACGCTCGAAAAATTATTAAATGATTTTATATTGATGTATGAACAACTGAATGCATTACCCGGATTAACTCACGAACAAAAAAATGAATTAAGAAATCTTATTCTAACTAGAAAAGGTTACAAGGACACGAATAACAACAAGCCTCCAAATATCGCGGAAATGAAGCTCATCATTAGCAATGAAAAGAAATTACTACCATATCATCAAGCCATACAATGGTGGAGTATCAATCTCGCAGCCTTGAAAAAATTACGTCTATGGGAAGACATTAACACCGTTATTGCTCGTCAAATTGAAAATGGCGCAGAAGAAAAATTAGTCACCAATAAAATACATCAACTAGCTGACATTAAAAACAACTGGAATAAACATCAATATTTTGCTGGCTTATCGAGTAATGATTTGATCGATTTTTATAAAAATAATATTTGTGTATTAGAACAATTATTAGAAGAAGAAATGACAAATCAAGCCGGTTTACCGGAAATTCTGATTGAATATACAAAATCTATTATCATTAATGTCCGTGAAATAAAAAAGCAAGCCGTCTATTCTATGTTATTTCGACTCATTAGCTGCGAATATTTTAATGATATTTTGTGTGATGATGTCTTGTCTTATACATTTGATGAAATTAATAAAATATCTGACATTGGATCTCATTCGAAAGGTAAAAAGCCACTACTACGTACGGGATTAAATACAAAAAATATCATTGATTTTATTCATGAGATAGAAACATATTGTCAAAAAAATTCAAACGAACATATCATTCAAGATCATCTCAACATGCTAAGTTTTAAAAAAAATCCTGCACTTTATTCTACGATAAAAATTAATGATAAAAAGATAATTTCCGCTTCTCTTGACCCAATTATTTTATTTTTCATGAATAAGTTTCAAGAACTGCTTGATCAAGCTAGGACAGAAAAAAATTCTGTAAAAATGATATTTGGAAACGCTAATCAAACCAACCTCATTAGCAAATTAAATGTTTTGATTTCACTAACAATCCAGCAATTTCAAATAATTACTAATAAAAATTGGAATGATTCGTTAGATGACGTGTCGAAAATAATTTTAAAATTTAAGCAAAACCTCAATGAATTAACATCCCAATTCGTCGAAAAAGCAGCAGCAGAAATGGAAGGACAATTGATTAATCTCATTAATGACATCTTACGTAAGGATCAATTATCGAGCGAAAAAGCTATTTCACTTGCTGATAACGTGATAAAACTTAACGAATTTAATATTAAATTTAATCGTCAAACTTATTTGGCGGCTTGCGATATTATTTTAATTCTTAGCGACCGATTAAACAAATTTTTAGATCAACATCCAATATTAACCAATCAACAAATAGAAAAAATAATAAAATTATTTAAATTTTTTATTCCCAACATTAATGAAAAACAATTACAACAAACAAAAAACCAACTCATCACTTTATCGAAACTTGACAATCAAAATGATATCAATCAAGCACAGCGGTTACATCGTGTGACGTATATACTTGAAAAAAACCTGGCCGCGCATGAAACACTTGATGAAATAATAAATAGGCATTTATATATTGCGAAAATTTATCATGAGCCATGGGCAGAAAATAACGCCGAAAGCACTCCAATAGAAAGATATATAAAAAATGTTGTGTTAAAAATAATTGAAACATCGCCTGATATAACGCTAGAAAATTTCGACGCAGTTAATCTATCCTTAAAAACTTCCTTGTTCACCCAACCCATGCAAAAACAGTTGCAAAATGCCGTTTTAGCAAAAATTAATACTAAATTTTTAGTACAACATTATCTCATATCTGCTGATGAAAATAATATTGATATAGATAAATTAACAACTCTCATTTATAAAACAGAAAAGTTTTTCACTAACGAAAATAATAAACAAACATTTCTCAATACAATACAATCATCAGTACAGCATATCATGAAGACGATGATATTAACGGCTATCGAAAATAACCAACCAATTCTTCTTGCCAACCTGCATGAGGCAAACAACATACTCAATACTGATCTTTTCTCTAATCTCATTCAGGACAACGACATTATTATCATCTTACGCAACTACGTTGAAAACTATGATGGTACAACAACATATATTTCATCCTTGTTATCTGAGCTGGTTAGCAAACGTAATTCTGAATCCACCAAACAATTCCTAATTGACTATGCAAAAAAACGACTTGATTATATCTCTGCAAGTCGTAAGGCTAATGCAGATGATTATTCTTTTTTCTATCACGCCAATGTAGCGCCTGTGCTAACGAATTTTTTAGGTGAATATACAAAAAAAATATCAGGCTCAATTCAAACAAATCATTCTTGGCAAAAAGATACAGCCAGCTTAATTGAATTATTTGGCAGCGATGATCAGGTTATCGCTTATCGTGAAAAATTTTTATATCTATTATTACAAACAAAAAATCGATCGGATCAAGATCAACATATCAATAATTTATTATTATTAACCAACACGAATCGTTTATTTAATCATTTATTTTTACCAGAAAAATATAAAACCAGATCAGGCGAAACTTTAAATGAAATAATAAATAAATTTATTAACGAACAAAATTGGTCACCAGCATTAGAAAAATTGTTTTCCATGACTGCTAATCAAACACAATTACAAAATTGGCATTTCAAATTACTCGATAATTACATTGATAACCGCACAGATATTTCATCTAGCTGGTTATCATTACAATTTGAAAAAGCTAGTCTTTACTCAAACCCTAAAAAAGATTTTTACTTTGATTTTTTCGGCTCGGCTAACATAAAAAAATTGGTTGCAAAAATAGATGAGATGATGCACGAATTAGATATATTAATATTAAAATTACGCGATATTAATACTGAGTTTAATTTTTCACATGCCATTAACCTGATTGATTGCATTAAGTCGTTTGCAGATTTTTATACTGCATTTAACCCTCATCTGATTAACTTATTTGAAAATCTTCAGCATTTTAAAAATACGCTTGTTTTTCAAAATTATCTACGAACCACTTTTCTTCCGCTCAGCAATAAACTTTATCCAGCAAAAGAAAACAACCAAACCTGTCAGCAACTATTGCAAATGATCGCACAAGTCGAAAATTCAACTTTATTTTCGTCTAATAATATTTTAGATTACATTGTATTTTGGAAAACAAACATTTTTCCTAAAATAAATGCGTTAGTTAGTCACGATCAAACAAACGATATCTCGTTACTTTTTTCGATTTATGATTTGCTCTCAGAATTGGCTTCACAAAAATTAAAAACATTAGTGCTAAGTTCTCAGCAGTCAGAAATTAAGGATCATCCATTTTGGTTGTCTTTAGTAAACCGCTTAAACCAAGAATCGAGTTTTGACACGTTACAAGATATTATTTCGAAAAATTCATCGGCTATACCGCCAAGCGAAAACTTCAACATCGTATTTTCGTTTGCAAAAAATTTAAATCAACTAAAGCACTTCATTCATCAAAAAACTAAATATTTGTTGCTTAGGAAAGCTAATATTGAGATAAAAAATCAAAAAACATTACATCTCGCTTCTTTATTTCAATCAACAAATATATCAAATCATCAATTACTAAAATTATATTCGATCTGCAAAACGCAACTGCTTAATCAGAGTAAAACAACTGATATAAAGTTATTACAATCATATTTTTTAATTCGTATGATTTCGTGTATTGCGGCTGAAATATTATTTCGTGCCAGAAATAATCCTGAACTTTTAACTTCTTTTACAAAAGAATTAGCATTCATTTCAGATTTTTATCATTTTTTAAAATCTCAAAACAAGGCTCAGCCCGTATCAATTTGGTCGGCAGGGTCAGAAACTGAAAAACTTATCGAACCATTGCTTGCCATTTTAAATAAAACTCGCGTATTACAATCTATACATGCTATTGAAAAATATACTCAACAGAAAATTGGCAAAAATAAATTTGAAACTTATAAAAAAATTTGCAACGATCGTAATTTTTCTGATAACTCAGAACAAAATCAAATTAATCAGTTACTAGAAATAAAAGACGAGAGAGATGCACGAAAAATTATTAATACCATGATCATTTATCAGCATTTATTATTAGTATGGCATGACAAAGAAAAAATCCAAACGTTAGCGCCCATTATCAATCATATTAAAAATCAAGACTCAGTGATCACACGAATATTTTCTTCTCGAGGGTACAGCAAGTTAATAGATGATATTAACTTACTCATTAAACCCACTTTTTTATCAGAAGTAAAACAAGAGCCCATTTTGTCGCAAAAAAAACGCATCTGAAGAGATCCCCCAATATTAGCTTTGTTAAGCGATATGAGTTTATAATTAATATTTAGCAAGGAGATTCTCATGTTCTCGCGCATCATCCTTTTATTACTATGTTTATGCACATTAGCCGCTTGCGCACCTTTCAGACCAAATGATCAAAAAGCTGGTTTATGTAATCAACTAAATAGCAAAATGATTTTTAGCGGCAGCACGAGTGACACACGTCAATCTGAAATTCAACAAGCAGAAGAGCCGCTTGTGCAAAGCGATTACGATAAGCATTGCGATCGATAGCGCTTATACAGCTACGGCACCCTTGATATGTGGATGCGATTGATAATTCACCACTTCGAAATCATCATATTGATAATCAAAAACAGAAGTAGGGTTTCGTTTAATGTGTATTTGTGGTAAAGGATACGGAGCTCGACTGAGCTGCAAATTAACTTGTTCCATGTGATTCACATAAATATGGCAATCACCGCCAGTCCAAATAAAATCTCCCGGTTCAAGATCACATTGTTGTGCAATCATGCAAGTGAGTAATGAATAAGAAGCAATGTTAAATGGCACGCCCAAAAATGAATCAGCAGATCGTTGATATAACTGACAAGAAAGTTTTTTATCTGCAACATAAAATTGAAATAACAAATGGCATGGTGGCAGCGCCATTTTATCCACCTCACCTACATTCCATGCATTCACCAACAACCGTCGAGAATCAGGATTAGTTTTAATCTGAGTAATCAAATTAGTAATTTGATCAATCACGCGGCCATCTGCTGCTTGCCATGAACGCCACTGCTTGCCATAGACAGGCCCCAAATTGCCATTTTCATCCGCCCATTCATCCCAAATGCTCACGCCATTTTGCTTAAGATAAGCAATATTCGTATCACCGCGCAGGAACCACAGTAATTCATGAAAAATACTTCTGGTATGTAATTTTTTAGTGGTGATCAACGGAAAACCTTCACTTAAGTTAAATCGCATTTGATAGCCGAACACACTCAATGTGCCTACGCCGGTGCGATCGATCTTTTGCACGCCATGCGTTAAAATATGTTGAAGATAATCGAGATATTGTTTCATGAGTATATTCTTCCTTTTTTGTATGACCACACTAACAACAATATGCCAACAATTATTAGTGGCAGCGATAACAATTGCCCTTCTGTCATCCACCCATAGAAATAGCCAATTTGCACATCTGCTTCGCGAAAAAATTCGTTAAAAATACGGAATATCCCATAGCACAATGCAAATAAACCTGATACAGCACCAAGGGGTCGTAATTTTCGCGAATAAATCCACACGATTAAAAACAACACCACCCCTTCGAGAAAAAATTCATATAATTGTGACGGATGACGTGGATTAACACCTGCATTTGGAAAAATCATGCCCCATGGCATCTTAGTAACGCGACCCAATAATTCACCATTAATGAAATTGCCAATGCGTCCTGCACCAAGGCCAATTGGTATCGCTGGTGCAACCAAATCCGTTAATGCCAAAAAAGGAATATGATAGCGTCGTTTATAAAAATATAATGCCACTAGCACGCCTAACAAGCCGCCATGAAAAGACATACCTCCTTTCCATGTCTGAAAAATGAGAAGCGGATCAGAAAATAATACGTACGAATCATAAAATAAAACATAACCTAAACGACCGCCAATGATTGCACCAAGTGCTGTGTAAAAAACAATATCAGACAATTGTTCTTGCGAGAAGCCGCGTCTTGAATGTTTGATACGCCAAGATAGCACCCCCCATCCTGCAAGAAACCCTACTAAATACATCAAGCCGTACCAATACACTGGCCAAGTAAAAATATGAAATGCAACTGGATCAATGACTGGATACGTTAACATCATCTACCTGCTCTAATTAAATTCCCGAGTCCTGCTCGCTCTAAAGCAAGCTCCATATGGCAGCGAATCATGACTGCACTTTCCATACTTAATACTTCATGCAGTAATTTTGCTGCTTTCTTTTTAGTAAAATGGCGAATAATCCATTTTACCTTGCCAAGTGATGAGGCATTCATACTGAGTGAATCAAATCCAATCGCGAGCAGCAATAACACTGAAGCAGGATCTCCCGCCATTTCACCGCAAATACTAATATGCTTGCCTTCTTGATGCCCACTTTCAACGATTTGAATCAGCGCGCGCAACACTGCTGGATGCAATGAATCATATAAATTAGCAACACGCGCATTATTGCGATCGACTGCTAAAATATATTGCGTTAAATCATTGCTACCCACTGACAGAAAATCTACTCGTTTTGCTAACGCACGTGCTTGATAAACGGCAGATGGCACCTCTATCATCACACCAATTTGCGGCATATCAATGTCATAACCTTCATCGCGCACTTCAGCATAGGCTTTACGCAACAAACGCATTGCTTCATCAACTTCTGCCACATCAGAAATCATCGGCAACATAACACGCATGTTATTTAAGCCTTCACTCGCACGCATCATTGCTCGGGCTTGTGATAAGAAAATTTCTGGGTGATCTAAGGTAATGCGAATACCACGCCATCCTAAAAATGGATTATCTTCTTTAATTGGAAAGTACGGTAATGGTTTATCACCACCCACATCGAGTGTACGCAATATCACTGGACGCGGCGCAAAAGAAGCTAATAATTGGCGATAAATAATGCGCTGCTCTTCACCTGATGGAAAGCGATCACGCATTAAAAATGGAATTTCCGTACGATATAAACCAATGCCTTCCGCACCTGCTGCCAATGCTAAACTGATATCTGCGCCTAATCCTGTATTCACCATCAAATTAATTTGATGTCCATCCATGGTCAGTGCTGGTAAATCACGAATTTCTTCCAGCCGCGCATCTAATTTATGCTCTTCTTGAATTAATTTCTCAAATTCAGCGCGCAGAGATGGCGTGGGTGACACATATATTTGCCCAAAATAACCATCGATAATAATTTCTTTTTCTTGCAATTCATAAATCGATGTTTCACCCACCCCCATTACCGTTGGCACACGCATCGCACGCGCAAGAATAGCCACATGAGAGTTACTCGAACCTTTTGCGGAAATCACGCCAACTAAACAACCTTCTGGTACTTCAGCTAAATCATTTGGTGTGATCGCTTCGCCAATCAGAATGGTTTTCTCTGCATACTGCGGCGTTGTACGATCATTATTTTGCAAATAAGCAAGCACTCGCCGGCCTAAATCTTTAATATCTTCCGATCGCTCGCGCATATATTCATTGTCGAGACTTTCTAAACGCCGCACATGTAATTGAATAACTTCGCGTAACGCACCAGGCGCCCAATTACCTGCACGAATTTGATCAGTCACTTCTTTGCCCAAATCAGAACTATCTAAAATGCGTTGATAGACATCAAATAAAGCACGCTCTTCGCTCGGCAAACTTGGATATAATCGCTCACTCAATAAACGCAAATCTTCGCGCACCGCAGCAAAAGCTGCATCCAATAGTTTTATTTCTTGTTCGACATCTTCCGGCTCATGATCAGGAACAGTATCAAGATCAAATGGCGCATATACCACTACCCCCCTGCCAATACCAATGCCTGGTGCACCTGGTACACCGGTATAAACCTGTTCATGACGCTTTTCTTTTGAGCTTGCTAGCAACTCTGCTAAAGCACCTGTCGATTCTGCATGCGCAATAATTGATGCAAGTTGTGTTGCGAGTGTCACAAGAAAAGCTTCTTCTGATTCATCATAACGACGCGGTTCTTGCTGTTGCACGATCAACACACCCAACACTTGACGATGAAAAATAATTGGCGTCCCAAGAAATGCGCGATAGGCTTCTTCTTTTGCTTCTTCGACATGCAAAAATCGCGGATGTTTAGTTGCATCATCAATATTAATCGGCTCTTCACGTTCGCCCACTAAACCAATTAATCCTTTATTTAATGGCACACGGATTTTACCAACTGCATTAGGATTTAAACCTTGCGTTGCAACCAGTACATATTCTCCGTGTTGACGATCCAAGAGAAAAATAGAACAAGCTTGTGTAGCAAGTGCATTCGCGATGCGCTTTACCATAATTTCCAATGCGTCAGGAAAATCCTGCGCACCAGAAACTTCTTGGATAATATGTCGCAAAATAGTTAGCATCGCGTGTTGCGGTTCCTTTTACTTACCTTCAAATGAAGATTTGCTCGCTCCTTCTTGAGGAAGAGTCGTTCGAGAAGATTTTGTTAAAGCAATCTTGGCAAATTCTTTTAGCGCCATGACATAGACTCGACGCTTAAATGTCACGACTTGTTTTAATGGATACCAATATGACACCCATGCCCATGAATCAAATTCCGGATCATCGTTTGCCTGTAAATCGACTTTGGCATTCTGATTGGCTAAACGCAGCAAAAACCATCGTTGTTTTTGGCCAATACAAATAGGTTTAGAATGATGCCGAATTAATCGTGTTGGTAAACGATAACGCAGCCAACGACGCGTGCTGCCTAATATCTCAACATCTTCCGGATTAAGCCCAATTTCTTCTTTCAATTCGCGATACATGGTTTGTTCAGGCGTTTCATTTTCTTTCATTCCGCCTTGCGGGAATTGCCAGGCGAACATGCCTATCCGTTTAGCAAAAAAAACCTGACGGCGATCATTCACCAAAATAATACCCACTCCATATCTGTAACCTGCTTTATCAATCACTTATTGTCACCTATAATTGCAGCATTTACTGTGGCATTGTTCCAAAATATCTGAACTTCAGCAATTGGATTCCAACTAGTTATGTTATTTCAGCGCCGATTTTCTCAATTTCAACTTATCATTATCATGATTAGCGCTGCATGTTTTAGTATTTTGTATTCCTTATCTAAAGGTAGTACACCTGCCTCTCTCTATCAACTTTTTTTTGATCAAAACGAACAAATTCAGGCAATTTTATTCAATCTCAGATTGCCGCGCACACTCACTGCTTTTGTAAGTGGTGCATTGCTCGCGCTTGCCGGCGCACTCATGCAATTATTACTACAAAATCCACTCGCTGATCCTTATGTATTAGGCATTTCAGGTGGTGCTGCATTATTCACGCTCATCTTAATGTTACTTGGTGCAAGCAGCATCATATTACTGGGTGGCGCATGGCTTGGTAGTTTACTCAGCATTTTGTTGATTTTATTTTTCGCACGTAAACACCGCTTTGAACCACACGCACTACTACTTTGCGGTATCGCACTTGCTTGCGGATTTTCAGCCAGCATTAGCTTTTTACTGTTAATCAGTCCCGATGCAAACTTGCGCAGCATGTTATTTTGGCTGGCTGGCGATTTAAACGATGCACGCTATCCTTGGGATGGATTGATTATTTTATTTTTAGGTTTTTGTTTTTGTTTGATACTAGCGCCAGGCTTTAATATTTTAAGTCGCGGCATCAATGAAGCTCGCGCACTCGGATTATCGACTTCAACCTACCGTGTCATTATTTATTTTTTAAGTGCACTTTTTACAGCTTCTGCCGTCACAATGGTTGGCAGCGTTGGCTTTATCGGCTTACTCATACCCCATCTTTCTCGTATATTAATGGGCTGCGATCATCGCATTTCTTTACCGATCACCGCTTTACTAGGCGGCATGATTCTGACGATTGCTGATACCTTTGCCCGCACATTATTTGCACCACAACAACTACCGGTTGGGATTTTATTAGCGTTAATTGGCGTGCCAATTTTTCTTTGGCGATTATCGGTATGAGCCTCATTTCGACTAAAAATCTAACGATTGCGACCCCTTCACGAACCATTTGTCGCGACCTAACTCTCACTATTTTTCCAGGAGAAATTTGGGGAATATTAGGTCCAAACGGTGCCGGAAAAACAACTTTTTTGCATACACTTGCTCATCTTTTTCCAGCAAAATCTGGTGAAATTTGGCTGAAAAATTCACCGATCCAACAGCTTTCTCGCAAAAAAATCGCGCAAAAAATCGGCTTACTTTTTCAATCTACCAACGATTTTTTTCCGCAAACGGTGGAAGAATTTTGCTTAACCGGACGCTTTCCGCATCAATCTTTTTTTAAAAAAAATTCACCGCAAGATGCAAAAATGGTGACGAAATTTTTACAACTAATGGGACTGATTTCGCTAAAAAATAGGCTCATGCATACGCTTTCTGGCGGTGAAAGACGCCGCCTTGCAATCGCTGCCTTGCTCACACAATCACCTGATATTTATTTACTTGATGAGCCCACCAATCATCTTGATGTGGCACATCAAATGCAAACGCTTAACTATTTTCGCTCACTCGCCATTCATCAACATAAAGCCATCATGTTAGCTTTGCACGATGTTAATTTAGCGCAGCAATTTTGCCATAAAATTCTTTTATTATTTTCTGATGGTTATTTTTTACATGGATTGACGCAGGAAATATTAACCGAAAATAATCTCTCGCGATTATATCAACATCCTTTTCGCACCATTTCTCACGAAAATCGTATATTTTGGCAAGCGATCTAAGTAGAATTTTGTAATAAATTAATGTCATCCTCACGAAAGCGGGGATCTATTTAATGTTAATTAGATCTCCACTTTCGCGGAGATGACAAGCAAAAAGGAAACCTACATGCCAATTAAAATTCTCGTGAATGGCGCTTTCGGTCGCATGGGTCAAACGACAACAAAATGGATTACTGAACATTCTCAATTTGAACTGGTCGGACAAACTGGGCGCGAATATGATTTAAAAAAATCAATTCACGACAGCCGAGCAGATATTGTCATTGATTTCACTCATCCAGATTCCGTTTATCAAAATTCACTCAATATTATTGAAGCTGGCGCTCGCCCAGTAATTGGAACGAGCGGCCTCAAAATAGATCAAATTCATTCTTTGCAACAACGTTGTCTGGAATTAAAACGTGGCGGCCTTATTGCACCTAATTTTTCGTTAGGCGCAGTACTCATGATGAAATACGCAAAAGAGATCGTGAAATACATGCCACATGTCGAAATCATTGAATTGCACCACGATGGTAAAGCAGATAGCCCGTCAGGCACCTCTATGCGCACCGCAGAAATGCTTGCGAGCGCGTGCAGCATAGTAAATACACCAGAAATAGCATCACACGAAACAATTGCGGGTGCACGCGGTGCTTGCTATCGCAATATTCCCATTCATGCAGTGCGTTTACCGGGGTTACTGGCACATCAACAAATCATTTTTGGCAGTAACGGCGAAACATTAATGCTGAAACATGACAGTCTCGATAGGCAATGTTTTATGCAGGGTATTAGCATAGCCTGTGAAAAAGTAATGAAATTAAATCAATTAGTTTACGGATTAGAAGAAATTTTGTAACGCGAATCTCGGTTAAGAAGACTTGTCATTCCAGCGCAGGCTGGCATGACAACATTCTTGTTTAATTGCTTAACCAGAACTCGCGTTTGTAGCAATAAAAAAGGGCACATATTGTGCCCTTTCATAAGAAAGAAAAATATTATTTTCCATTTCCATTGTCTTTATATGGCACTGGTGCTGGTTGTGTATCGCAAGTTTTCGAGTAACAACCGCTCAGTAATACGCCCATCATCACCATTGCCAATATAATTCCTGTTGCCTTTTTCATCTTACAACTCCTTTTGTTTCTTAAGTAAAAATTTGGAAATAACTTGGTCATTATACTTATTTTTAAGATAGGATCAAAACAAAGCAATATACACGTACACGCCATCTCCGCGAAAGCGGAGATCTTTTGTGAGATTCCTGCTTTCGCAGGAATGACACACGCTCCCTCAAAACGCTTGGTGTTTTGATGATGAGACGATTATGATGATTGCACTTACTAAGAATATAAATAGTTTTTGTAGCTTAAGTTTAATTTCGATAAAATGGATGCCCATGAAAGCAAATCACTCATCATCACAGCCAATCGGAATTTTTGATAGCGGCATCGGCGGCTTAACGGTTGCACACGCTATCGTTAACGAGTTACCAAAAGAAAATATTATTTATTTTGGCGACACAGCTCATATGCCTTACGGTGATAAATCGACTGCAGCCATTCAAGCTTATGCCGTAAAAGTTGCGCATATGTTATTGCAACAAAAATGCAAATTAATTTTAATCGCCTGTAATTCTGCTTCTGCTGCTGCTTATGAATTAGTGAAAGAATATATTGGCAGCAAGGCGATTGTGATGAATGTGATTGACCCTATCGTGCGACACCTTAAAGATCATCACAGCAAAAAACGTATCGGATTAATTGGCACGCGACAAACCGTTAACTCGCATATTTATAAAAAGAAAATTGATGAGCTCAATCTTGGCATTACACTTAATTCATGTGCCACTAATTTGTTGGCTTCTGCCATCGAAGAATTTGGTAATCACGAAATCATTGATGCGTTACTAACAGTTTATCTCACTCATCCTGACTTACAACACATCGATGCATTAGTACTGGCGTGCACGCATTACCCCATCATTAAAGAACGAATTCAACAATATTATCATCATCCCATTCAGCTAATTGACTCATCTGAAATTGTTGCCAAAGCAGTTAAACATCAATTAGAAAAAAATCAATTAACCAATGCCAATGGATCGAGTACAAAGCATTTTTATGTTTCAGATTACACGGAATCATTTGCAAATAATGCCAAATTATTTTTTGGTGAATCAATTACACTTGAACATTATCCATTATGGGACTGATGCATGAATTACAAACATATCTATCATGCAGGAAATTTTGCGGATGTCTTCAAACATGTGGTGATGATTAATATCATTGAATTACTCTCACGAAAAGAAATGCCATTTTGTTATATTGATACACATGCTGGCAAAGGTTATTACGATTTATTTTCTGATCATGCAAAAAAAACCAATGAATATCAAAATGGAATTGAAAAAATTATTCAAACCAGCAATCCGCCTAATACTGTCAAACATTATCTTGCTTGCGTGCATGCCATTAATAATAAATTGAGCGAAGCAAAATATGCATCATTGCGTTACTATCCTGGTTCTCCCATGATTGCACGATATTTTTTTCGCGCTCAAGACAAAATGATTGCTTGCGAATTACATCCTGAAGAATATCAATCACTCAAAACAACGTTTGCTGGCGATAAACAAGTCGCTGTTCATCACATGGATGGTTTTTTAGGTTTGAAAGCATTTTTACCGCCAAAAGAACGACGCGGGTTTATTTTAATTGACCCACCTTATGAAAACCCTGAAGAATTTACTCGCATTGCTCACTCATTGCCAATCGCGTTAAAACGCTTTGAATCTGGCACGTATGCCATTTGGTATCCGATTAAAGAAAAATCTCAAATTGAGCGTTTCTATCGCGTCCTTCGAGAAAATATTAATCAACCGATTTTGGCCATTGAATTAACAATTTTCCCTGATTTGCCTAATCATTTAAATGGCTCCGGCATGATCGTTATTAATCCCCCCTGGCAACTTGATCAATCTATTAATGATTTCTTACCTTGGTTATGGAATGCGTTAACAATCAATCATCAAGGCGCTTTTAACGCACGAACACTAAAATAATTGCTAAAATAAAGAGTGGACAATATTAATAAGGACGAGGGGTAACTATCATGAAAAAAATTCTATCGTGTGTTGCAATTATTCTAATGATTGGCGCGTTAACCGCTTGTACAACATCGCAACGTAAAGATACGGGCATGGTGGCTGGCGGTGTAATAGGTGGTGTCGCTGGAAGCGCTCTCACTGGTGGCAGTACTGCAGGAACAATTGCAGGCGCTGTTGGTGGTGCTTATGTAGGTCGTACGGTTACACAATAAAATTACCAAACTGTGTCATTCTCGCATTCACACTTCGTCATTCCTGCCCCCGCCTTCGCGGGGGTAAACTACAGCGGGAATCTCATAATTGGTTAAGAGATCCCCACTTTCGTGGGGATGACAGTGATTTTTTGAGTTGAGCACTATATTCAGCAATGTTATCCTTCGTAGATTTTTATGAAGGATAAAGTGAGAAATGACACTTAAAATTGGCGATCAAGCACCTGACTTTACTCTGCTTTCTGAAACAGAAAAATCCATCACGCTAAGTGAATTGCATGGGAAAAAAGTCGTATTATTTTTTTATCCCAAAGATCTAACGCCTGGCTGCACCAAAGAAGCATGTGATTTTCGTGATCATTTTTCCGTCTTCAAGAAAAAGGACGTGCTCATTTTTGGCATCTCAAAGGACAAAGCCAAAACACATTTAACATTCAAACAAAAACATCAATTACCATTCACTTTACTCGTCGATGATAATGCCGATATTTGCGAAGCGTATGGTGTCATCAATAAAAAAAGTTTATTTGGCAAAACTTTTTTAGGCATTCAACGATCGACTTTTCTCATCGATGAAAAAGGTTTAATACGTGCTATTTGGCGCAAAGTAAAAATTCCTGGACACGTGGAGCAAGTACTCAATGAACTCAACTAAAAATACAAAAACTGCTATCACACCGACACGCGAAGACAATTATCCAGAATGGTATCAACAAATCATTAAAGCAGCCGATCTTGCAGAAATATCACCTGTGCGTGGTTGCATGATTATCAAACCATGGGGTTGGTCGATTTGGGAAAATATGCAGCGTGTGCTTGATGCAGAATTTAAAGCAACAGGTCACAAAAATTTATATTTTCCATTAATGATTCCACTTAGCTTCATGCAAAAAGAAGCAGAACATGTGGAAGGCTTTGCTAAAGAATGCGCGGTGGTCACACATCATCGTTTAGCTAAAAACGAAGACGGCAAATTAATTCCGGCGAGTCCGCTGGAAGAACCTTTTATTATTCGTCCCACATCAGAAACAATTATTGGCGATGCGTTTGCACGCTGGGTGCAATCTTATCGTGATCTTCCGCTTCTCGTGAATCAATGGGCCAATGTGGTGCGTTGGGAAATGCGCACGCGTATGTTTTTGCGCACGACAGAATTCTTATGGCAAGAAGGTCACACAGCTCATGCGACTTCAGAAGAAGCGATGCAAGAATCATTAAAAATGCTCGATGTTTATGCTGCTTTTGCCGAAAATTATATGGCTATGCCTGTGATCAAAGGCGAAAAAACAGCAAGCGAACGTTTTCCTGGTGCGGTGAATACTTATTGCATTGAAGCAATGATGCAAGACAAAAAAGCATTACAAGCAGGCACTTCTCATTTCTTAGGCCAACATTTTTCACGCGGCTTTAACATTAAATATTTAAGCGCAGAAGACAAAGAAGAATTTGCTTGGACAACCTCATGGGGTGCATCAACACGTTTAATTGGTGGTTTAATCATGACACACAGTGATGACAACGGTTTAGTATTGCCACCAAAATTAGCGCCAGCTCAGGTAGTGATTTTACCCATTATTCATAAAGAAGAAGATCGCGCGACTATTCTTGCCTACTGTGATTCGTTAGCTAAAGAATTGCGTGATATTCGTTATCATGATCAACGTCTTGGTGTTGAAATGGATACGCGCGAATTAACTGGCGGCGAAAAAGCATGGAGCTGGGTGAAAAAAGGTGTACCGATTCGTGTTGAAATTGGCAATAAAGAAGTAGCAAGAAATAGCGTGTTTATGGGACGCCGTGACAAAGAATATAAAGACCGCCAAGTTGTTTCACGCACTGAATTTTTAGCAACGATTGTCAATCAGTTAGACGAAATGCAACATAACTTATTTAATCGTGCGAAAACATTTCAAGAACAAAATATGGCAATGATCACTAGTCTCGATGATTTTTATGCTTACTTCAAAAGTGATGGTGGTTTTGCCTTAGCGCATTGGAATGGTGATGCTGAAATTGAAGCAAAAATGAAACAAGAATTGAGCGTGACGATTCGTTGTATTCCTTTTTCTATGCAAGATAAAAAAGGGAAATGTATTTTTAGCGGTGATGACAATGCACAAATGGCGATATTTGCTAAAGCTTATTAATCTATCTCTCGGACACGTGCAGAAAATGCACTTTGTCCGAGCCTTCTATCAAAAATAAATGTTTGTCATTTTTTAATAAATCCCAATCTGCCTCAAACGGTGATGCAAATATTGCTCGGCAATGTACACATCAGACAAACGCACATTGCTGCGCGGATGCAGAAATAATGGCATTGAATAACGTGATACTGCGGCTCCATCACCTAATGGATTTACTACACGATGTGTCGTAGATTGATAATAATGCTGCGTGCATTCTTGCAGCATATCACCGACATTCACCACTATATTGCCAATATCACAAGTCACCGAATGCCAATTACCATTCGCATCTAACACTTCTAAACCTGGCGCGGTCGCAGCAGGCAATAATGTAATGAGATTAATATCTTCATGTGCTGCAGCACGAACAGCCCCTTCTTCACGATCAGCAGCAAGCGGCGGATAATGCAATACGCGCAATAATGTATTCGACGCATTTTGAATCATACTTTGCAATGGTATTGTTAATTTTTCCGCGACTTGGCGCGGAAGATAATGTTCAATCCAACTCAGCAATTCTCCCGCGAGCAAATTTAATTCAGCATATAATTGCAAAGATAATTCCCGTGTTTCTTCTGGTTTTTTGCCCCATGGATAAAAATGAAAAAATTCTTTTAAGTCACTTATTTTGCTATCTTTTGCATTTTCAGAACGAAACGGAAAATAACCATCTTGTTTGGGTTTTTGATAAAGATATTGATACTTTTCTTCACGAGAAAAAAATTCTTGCCAGCATTGATAAACATCGCTAATTAATTTTGTTGACACCGGATGATTGGTTAACACACCAAAACCTGTTTCTTTAAGTGACTGACAAAACGAAGCTGGCGCTGAAGGCGAAGCATAATCGACTGTTAAAACTTTCATGGATATTTCTCTCTAATCTTTGGATGAGCATTGAAGCAACAAAAAATTTAGTGTGTATAATATCGTTCCTGCATCCACACTTCGTCATCCCCGCATCCACACCATGTCATCCCCGCGAAGGCGGGGATCTCATGAATACCATAGAGATCCCCACTTACGTGGGGATGACGATTGCATGGGGATGACACAATTCGATGTCACTTTCGGCAAGCATTATGCCCATTTTCTACTAAATTTTCATCCTCTCGCTTTTTCAGCCAGAAAAAGCTGTCCCACAATAAAGTATTTACGCGAGATTTTACCCAATAATCAGTAACTTGCGGGTCTAGCACTTTATTGTTGTACTCCAAATCTAATGAATCGCACAAAAGAGTCACTAATTTTTTCAATTCAGGCGTAATGCTTTTTTTTGTTTTTGAATCTTGATAAATAAAGGTAACCAATGATTTTAATGTTACTTCCTTTTTCATGGTTGAGCGTAGCATTCTTTTATTAGTGTTTTGATGTCTATCATACTCACCATATAATTCTGCTAACCAAGCTCGTTCTTTGGGGCTTAACATGTCACGCCATTTAACAATCGTTAATTCTTGCAATTCTTTTAATGCTTTTTCTCTTGCCGATGCATTTTGCGTAATCATGCCATTGTGTGCACTAGGAAATTGATGACAATCAAACAATTTTACGCCTGGCAATTTGCTTTCATACCAAGTTTTTCCTGTTGCGAGCGCAGAAATAAGACGCATTGGAATAATCACATCTTCTTCAGTTGCAAGCAGTGAAGCATCACAAATAAATGTGTTTTTTATGCAAAAGAATTTATCAAAGTATTTATATATTTCTAAAATATCGTTCCCTGATAGACTTTTTCTTTTATGCAAATTATGCAATTCACCATAATTTCCATCAGGTGTCATCCATACATCAAAAATATCATTCACACCTTCTCTTGCTGATTTATCTTTTTCGTCAATTTCGCTTACTTTCAAACTATAATACAACTGCCCTTCTTTTATTTGATAAGGCGCATATTCTGGAAATTGATTTAATAACGCATTTTCTGTTACTACCCATGAATAACCACTAGCAGGATCTTCTTTTGATTTAGCTTGAAATAATTCGCCGCGCACAAATTGTATTTGCAATTCGTGCTGTTCGTTTTGTGCATCCACCCAATTCAAATGAAAATAATATTTATTACCGCGATGCAACGAATGTTTCACAATGACATCATTAATTCGTGTTGTCATGGAATTAATATTTGCTTCCTTAACAAAAGCATCGAATTGTTCTTTTGAATAACGATGATGCGTATTAATTTCATCCATTTTTATATTTTGACAAATTCCAACATACTGAATTTCGGCTTGAAAGATTTGATTAAAATGATCAACTATTTCATATATTGTTCGTTGATCCCATTTGTCTGAATGTATGCTAGCTATTAGTGCTTCATCATCAATTGATAATGTTAAAAATTCAACTTTATCATCAAAAAAATGTAATACATTTTCTGCTTCTGCAGCTTGCACGATTATTTTTTTCACACCATCCGCACGCGGCCAATCGATTTGTAATAACGATTGTTGTTGATCAAACTCAAATACATATCTATCTGAAATTAATTTTTTGTATAACTCTTTCAATAAAAATTTTTCACCGTGATACTTTTCTACCAATTGTAATAATCGTGTTTGAAATTGAAGATAAGATAATGCAGAATGCTTTTTAAAAAATGTTTGCATTGAACGAGCATAACTCATCGCCATATCCCTTTAGCTTGATGCCGCATCATGAAGTGAAATATTAGCGCAGCAATTTTAATTTCGCAATTCAATAAAAAATAAATCTTACTTTACACGCAGCAAACTCAGCTTTAAGATGCTAACAATTTTAATACGGATATCACAACTAAAAGGAAACAATTATGTCAAAATTAAACTTATTTAATTCTTTTGTAAATTCTTACAACGCCAGTGAATTATTAGTGAATGTTCATTACGGCACAGATGAAAAACCTGAAAACGAAAAAGGTGAATCTATTTATGGTGATAGCCGAGAAGCAGCATTTAAAACACACTTAATGGAAAAAATTACTCCTCATATTAACCATTTTTTTGTAAAATCAGATTATCAAGTTAAAAATGAGATTGAATATCCAAATAATAGCGATAATCCCCATCTTATTATTCGCCGTAACAACAATAATGATTTAAACAATACCGACATAAAAACAATACGTGATGTCATGCAACAAGCGGTTAATTCATTTAATGTCACGCAAGAGCAAAAAAACAAAAAAAATCGTTCGGTGATGTTTGCAGCACCTCATGATCAAAATGATGCGCCTGAAAAATCAACAACGAAAAAATATGCAAAAGCGAAAACATCTCGAGGTATTCCTGCTGAAACACAATCGCGTGTTCCAACTCATCCACACAACACACGTTTTGGTAAACATTAAACTGAAAAAATTATCACCCCAATCACCCTGAGGAGCAGCACATAGTGCTGCGTCTCTAAGGACAACACGAACGGATTCACCAATTAATATCCGATCACCCTGAGGAACAGCACATAGTGCTGCGCCTTGACGGGTGAGGAAGCGTACGTGCTTCGAGACGCGCTTCGCGCGCCTCAGC
>CAZKUQ010000007.1:0-29348 GCA_964555965.1 uncultured Coxiellaceae bacterium | reverse complement strand
GCCCAAAATCCATGATCACGCACAATGTATTGACGTATGGCATTAAATTCGTGCGATAGCAAAATAACCATCGCAGCAAAACAAAGTACCCGCCGAGTACCGCCTAATTCGTGCACGATGGCAATAAAAGTAATGACTGAAATCAGTGTAAAAATAGCATCGAGAAAATTTGCTGATAATAAATAAGAAGCAGAAGTGAGCTGCGCGAATAAATATACTAAATAAGAAAAAAAAGGCCAAATCGCTTGCGGACAAAGATTCATGGCGGCATTCAGCCCACCTCGGCTAATTTCTTCTGCGCTTAATAAATAACAAATCGCATCGGGATTAATCACTGATTCGCGATAGCTTATCCAGGTAGATAAAAAAAGAGAGATGATGGCAGCAACAAAATAGATGATATTCGTCTTTGAATAGAATGACGCTATTTTTATCATGCCAAAATCGATCCTAATGCTAAACGAAAATCATCTGCTAATTCTGGATGCTTTAATGCATACGCGACTGTTGCCTCAAGATATCCTAACTTGCTGCCGCAATCATAACGTTTGCCGGTAAATTGATAAGCGTATACAGATTCTTCCAATAATAATTTTGCGATGGCATCCGTTAATTGAATTTCACCGCCTGAACCTCTGTTCGTGTTTTCAAGTAATGCAAAAATTCTTGGTGTTAAAATATAACGGCCAACCACAGCCAAATTTGATGGCGCCTCTTTTGTAGCAGGTTTTTCCACAATACCGCGTAATTCTGCAAATCGTTCTGCATTAGCAGGCACATTAACCACACCATAACGATTGGTTTCTGCTAAATCAATTTGTTGAACCGCCACAATGCTTGCACCCACGTTAGAATATTTTTCCACCATTTGTTTAAGACAAGGTGTGGCGCCACCATCAATTAAGTCATCTGCCAACAGCACAGCAAAAGGCTCATTCATCACCAATTGCTTTGCGCATAAAACGGCATGACCTAATCCTTGCGGCGATTTTTGTCGGATATAAGCACATGAAACACCTTCAGGCAAAATATCACGCACAATGTTAAGCAAATCTTCTTTACCACGCTCTTGCAGTGTTGCTTCCAACTCAAAATTGGAATCAAAATGATCTTCAATCGCACGCTTGCTGCTGTTCGTCACAAAAATAAGTTCAGTGATTCCTGCTGCGACTGCTTCTTCAACTGCGTATTGAATCAACGGCTTATCAACAATCGGCAACATTTCTTTTGGATTTGCCTTAGTGGCCGGCAAAAATCGTGTGCCAAGTCCTGCGACTGGAAAAATTGCTTTGGTAATTTTCATCATGATGTTGCTTATTTGTTAGTCTTTAAGGGTGAAAATGTTATCACATCGGAGCAGCGAGTCCAAAGGAGAATAAATCAGATAAAACCTATTTTTTAAGTCGATTAGATTCGTTATTTGTTCGAATTTCTAACTCTTCCAGCCCTACAAGAGCAACACCAGCAAAAAATCCTAGCGCTGCGCCTTTGCCACCTTGTACAAAGGGACGAAACTTTGGTACGACTTGATGTTGATTAGCTAATGATTTAATCACATGGTATGCATTGCCAAAAAATCCGATGGAACCGCCAATAATTGACGTATTTTCTATTACCTCTCGATACTCTTTTCGAATCTTAGCTTCTTTGGATTCCTCTTCAAAACACCACATAAACTCCTCCCTAAATTAGTACCGTTAAGATCACCAACTTGTTCTTCATACCAGAAGCTGTTATAAAATAGCTCATTTATAAGAATGATACTAGAACATGCGTAAAAATATTCTGATTCTCGGACACAACGACGCCACGCAATTTATCGATATTTTTAATCAATACACCCTATTGTTTGATAAACAAAAATATAAAGTCACTGTTGCTTATCTCACTGGTAACCCATCAGAAGAAACCAACAAGCGGACGCTTGCAGAAGAAGTGTTATTTCTTAATATTCCTAAAAAATCTATCCGCGGATTAAAAATTGCCGCGATCATCACACTACTAAAATTATGCCGCAAAGAACGCTATGAAATAGTGATTTGTCATCGATACAAACCCACCTACATCATGATGTGGGTTGCACAATTTTGCAAAATTCCAGCGTTATTTTTTGTGATGCATGAATTAAAAACCATGACATCACGTGCACGACAACTTGTCATCGCTTTATTAGCGCGAAAAAATATGATATTTGCGGGTGTTTCAAATGCTGTACGTGATGACATGCAAAAAAGTTTGTGGTGTATTCCAAAAGACCGCGTGATCACACTCTATAACATGATTGATATTGATCATACTGAACCAGCATTATTATCTCGCGAAGCTGCACGCAATGCATTAAATATAAATGCAGATGAGGTTGTATTTGGTAATATTGCGCGACTCGCTCCCAATAAAGATCAAGCAAGTTTAATCAATGCTTTTGCTGCCATCAAAAAAGATTGTCCTAAAGAAAAATTAATTATTTTAGGCGATGGCGAATTAGAATCTGCATTAAAAGAACAAATTGCTGCACTTAAATTACAACAAGATATTATTTTAACTGGCTTTATACCAAATGCATTTCGTTACATGAAAGCATTCGATTGCTTTGTGTTATCTTCCATTCAAGAAGCATTTGGCCGTGTACTAATTGAAGCGATGATTGCAAAATTACCTATCATTGCAACTCGTGTAAATGGTATTCCCGAAGTAGTTGGTGATGTTGGCATATTAATTCCCGCGAAAGATGTGAATAGTTTTGCTGCTGCCATGAAAGAAAATTATTTTCTAGACAATGCACAACGCGAAAAAATAGGCGAAAATGCTTATGCTCGCGTCACAAATTATTTCTCAATCCCCGCCTTTCAACAACAATTTTGGAATGTCGAATTACTAAAACGTTTAAAGGATTAATGATGCGCATTGCTTATACCACCACATTTGACGCACAAGATATTCATAATTGGTCTGGTACGCCTTTTCACATGTCACACGCATTGCAACAAACTGGTGCGGAAATGGAATATATGGGCTCATTAAAACGCAAATTACCGCGTTTTTTTAAAATCAAACAAACGTGGAATAAATTCATTTCCGATCAACGTGAAAGCCCACGATTTAATGTAGTCGCAGCAAAATTTTACTCGGCACAAATTGCTGAGAAATTAAAAAATGCAAATGCAGATGCAATTGTGTCGCCGTTAATAAATCCCATTGCTTATCTTGATTGCAAGCAACCGATTGTACTCTGGACAGATGCGGTTTACGCATCGCTACTCGGATTTTATCCACCATTTAATTTTCATTCAGCAGAAACCATCCTGCAAGGCAATGAAATGACAGCAGCGTGTTTATCACGCACGAAATTAGCGATTTTTTCTTCTGACTGGGCTGCACGTGGTGCGATTGAATTGTATGGCGCAGATAAAGACAAAGTACATGTTGTACCGTTTGGTGCGAATATCACAACTTATCCAACCTTCGATGAAATCAAATCAGCCATTGCAAAACGCGCACAACAAAAAATTAAATTATTATTTTTAGCGAAAAGTTGGGAACGCAAAGGCGGCGATGTGGTGCTTGCTGTTGGAAAAGCATTGCATGATGCAGGACATGCGGTTGAATTAACGATTGTTGGTTACACACCACCTAATTTAAATCCTATTCCATCTTATGTTACATGTTTAGGATTTATTTCCAAACACACACCAGAAGGTAAACAACGCATTCAACAAATATTAGCTGAATCACATTTTTTATTTGTGCCATCACGCGCAGAAGCATATGGTATTGTCTTTTGTGAAGCAAATGCGTATGGCGTGCCTTGTTTAACAACTTATGTTGGCGGCATTAGCACGATTGTGAAAGATAATGTGAATGGTATGACGTTTAGTTTAGATGCATCAGTGCAAACGTATTGCGATTACATTGTCAATATCATGCATGATCGCGCACGTTATAATGCGATGGCACTTACTTCGTATCATGAATTTACTTCGCGATTAAATTGGCAAGTAGCAGCGGAAAATGTGAAGAAATTGATTCAAGCGTCATAAGAATTATGTCATCTCCGCGGAAGCGGGAATCTATTTAATAGATCTCCGCCTCTGCGGAGATGACAAACAATACATATTTTTTATCATTATTTTTGATTTGGCAACATTGATGATTGTGATGGCGTTTTCGATAAATGCGGCAACACAGGTGTCGGTGGTGGGGCTGATTTAAACATCATTAAACCTTGTGATTCACGACGCGAACTAATTGATTGCTTATTAGGCTTATACATTCGCAATGTATCAAATACATTTAAAATCTGAGTTTCTATTATCGGTTGCAATGTTTTACTTTGATCTTTACGTAAATCTGGCATCGCCTCAAAAAGAATTTTAATAATTTGCATTGGCGATTTTTGCGTGGCATCTTCATTAGGGGCATTAATGGTCTCGATTAAGTCACTCGCTGTTTTACCATGATAAGCAGGACGTGCTTTTGGAATGGATATCTCATAACCAAAATAAGGTATTTGGAAAGTATACCAACGATCATTGTAACCTTCCAAAGCTTCTACAACATCTTTTTTAAAATCTTTTAGCATTTTAAGCTGCCCCGGCGTCAATGGTGGAATATTTTCATCCACAACATATGAACGATATATTATTAATTTTACATCTCTATTTATTTCTTTTAATTCATTTAAAATGTTTGGCCATGTTTCTTCAGTGTATTCTTCTTTGTTAAGTTCTTCTTTGTTAAGTTCTACTTTTTCAATCTCTTGATAATCCGGACTTAACACACCTTGAATAGCAGCAAGTAAATTTTTTTCTAATGTTTCGCTATTTTCTGGCAAATTAATTGTAATACTCGCTTTGCCATTTACTTTATTGAGCTGTACCATGTCATGAAAATTAACAACTGTTGCCGTTTCAGTCTCTTTCGTTTTTTCTTCCACTTTTTGATTGGTAAGCATACCTACACCATCCTTGGTTTTTTCTATTAGCTTAGGCTGTTCAGGTATAACAACTTCTTGTTTGGCTTGCTTTTGCGCTTGTTGTAATAATTCTTCTTGTTTTGATTTATAAACACCAATCAGTTGTTGAATGGTTTGCGCAACTCGATGATTCACTTCAGCAACTTCCATTTTGCAAGTACCTGGATTTGTTGCATTATTTGTTGCAAGAAAAAATCCATCATCTTCTAAGTCAATGGTTTTATAAACTTGTTTAGATGGATCTTTAGGATGAGGTCTTTTATTATTAAGTGATTTATGTTTTGCAATATACATATCCGCTGTATGACGATACCAACCTTCTATCCACAACTCAGCATCCATCCATAATGAAAGAGCAGGTTCAGTAACCTGAATAGACTTAATTTCATCTTCGAATTTTTTTAAGTCATTAGTAAATTGTTGCGGATTTTTAACAATATCTTTTAATATGCCTATTTTCTCAAACGGACCCGCGTTTAGTTTCGTATCAACATCGGTTAAATATGTTTTGGCATAAGCTAAGAATTTCTTTGTCGGATCTAAATTAGCGTCATTATTTTTTGCTAAAACAGACACTACTTTATCAAGAATATCTAAAATGACAGGGATTGTTTGCAAAGGATCAAGCGCTGATATTTCCTTTAATTTTTCTTCACGGCTACGTTCAATTAATTTTCCATTACTATCCGTTTCAAAACTTTTTCCATTTTTTTTTTGTTTAAAATTTACTTTTAGCCGGAGTGCATCAATCTTCTTATTATCTAATGGCATATTTGTTCCTTATTTCTAGCACCGCGCCCACATCATCATTCTCTGTTTAATTCGATATATAACATGCTATTGCGCGATCAGCAATAATCTAGCCATTCTCTTAAGAAAACGTTAAGGAAAGCCTTGAAAAGACGAAAACAAGTTATTTTTTAATTAAAAAATTCCAAGCGTGCTGCACAATTTGATGCAAATCAGCATATTTTGGCTGCCAATGTAATATTTTTTTTGCTCGAGTGGCATCAGCAACAAGAACGGCAGGATCACCTAAACGCCTTTCGCCATAAACAATTTTTAAAGCTTGTTTGGTAACCGATTCGACCGTTCGCAACACCTCTTGCACAGAATAACCCTGTCCTGTACCCAAGTTGCAAACAATATTATCACTGCCTTTCAGCAACATTTTTAAAGCTAATAAATGTGCGGCACACAAATCGCTTACATGAATATAATCACGAATGCACGTTCCATCTGGTGTTGAATAATCTTGACCATATATTGTTATTGATTCGCGTTTTTTTGCTGCTACTTGTAAAACGATGGGGATCAAATGTGATTCAGGCTCATGACGTTCGCCAAGACGAGCAAACGGATCAGCACCTGCTGCATTAAAATAACGTAAAGCGGCATATTTTAGCGATGATTCTTGTGCTAAGTCAGCAAGTACATCTTCAATAATGCGCTTCGTTCTGCCATAAGGATTAATAGGATGAATGGGATGCGTTTCATCAATTGGTGTGTATTGTGGCTCACCATAAACAGCGGCCGTTGAAGAAAAAATAAAATAATTAACATGGTGAGTTAACATTATATCAAGCAAGGTGAGCGTTGCAGAAACATTGTTTTCATAATATTTCAGCGGAAATTTCACTGATTCACCAACTTCAATAAATGAAGCAAAATGCATGACTGCATCAATTTGATATTGCGAAAAAATACGCTGTAATAATTGACGATCCGCCATATCGCCAACAATCAATCTTGCATCTAACACTGCATCGCGATGACCTTTGCATAAATTATCTAACACGATGACTTGACAATTTGCTTCACGTAATGCAAGCACCATGTGTGAACCGATAAACCCCGCACCTCCAACTACTAAGATCGTTTTCATAATTTTTCTCATTAATAAGCGTTTTTACTAATAAAACCACGAAATAAAGTTAAGAAAATAATTTTTAAATCAAATCCTAACGACCAATTATTAATATAATATAAATCATACTCAACACGCTTTTGCATTTTTTCAATCGTATCCGTTTCACCTCGCCAACCATTTATTTGCGCCCACCCTGTAATGCCAGGTTTTACGCGATGACGCTGCATATAAGTATGAATAATTTCTTTGTATTGTTCATTGTGTTGTAGTGCATGAGGACGAGGTCCTACAATAGACATCTTTCCTTGTAATACATTAATAAATTGTGGCAACTCATCTAAACTTGTTTTTCGCAAAAATTTCCCAATAGACGTGATTCGTTTATCGTTCATTGTCGCTTGCGTTATCAAATTATTTTTTTCTTGATGTTCGTACATCGTGCGAAACTTATAAACATTAATCACTTTCCCATCCCATCCTAATCTTTTTTGCTTAAATATAATGGGCCCATTTGAACTCAGTTTAACGGTGACTGCGATCATGATTAATAAAGGTGAAATTAGTAATAAAATAAATGCCGCAATCATTCTATCTTCACTTGCTTTGATAATACGGTTAATACCAACCATTGGTGTGGTGCTAACATTTAATACAGGAAAACCAGCCAGCTCTGTAATAGAATGATTTAATAAATCCAATCCAAATATATCCAATACAAATCTGATTGTAATCGGATCATGGCGTAACTCATGTAGAATTTGTTTAACTCGTTGTTCCGCGCGAAGAGGTAGTGCTACCCAAATTTCATCAACCTGTTCTTGTTTAAGAAATTTACTCAAATCGTCTGGCGTTTGCATGACATGAATATTATTTATTTGCGCAGGTTTTTTATCCGCTTGATCATCAATAAAAACAATAATACGAAATCCTGTCCACAATGCTTGCTGAACATTTTTAGCAAAATCGATACCTAATTTCCCTGCACCAAAAATAACTACCACGCGTTCATTCCAACCATATGAACGCATGAAACGCAGCAAAAAAAGAATAAGACAGCGGTATGAAATAAGTATTATAAATGCAGTTAACATCCAAATCGTAAACCAGATGCGAGAAAAATGTTCGCCTGATTTAGTAAAAAATGCCAAACTAGCTAAAGCAAGACTCAACAAAAGAATAGCTTTGATTATGTCAAAAAAATGATACAGCAATTCTTTCCCACGCACCGATGAATAAAGATTCAATGCAGAAAATATAAATGAAGTTAAGATAGCGCCGCACAAAATAGCTATCAAATAATTTTGACTAAATTTAATTTCACCAAATTTGAAAAAATAGGCTGCTACACCTGCAAAAAACACCGCAAAAATATCAATAAGACGAATAATCAATGATAAGATACGTGAATACTCTTTCAATAATCCTTTTGGCAGCATGATATGCGTGTTATCCTTATCGTCAATGTTTTAAATATTTTATATAGAATAGCTTGATCCATGAAAACCGCAATCATTTGTGACTGGTTAGTAACTATTGGTGGTGCCGAAAAAGTTCTATGGCATTTGATAAACTGTTTCCCTGAAGCAGATCTTTTTGCATTAATAGATTTTCTCCCTCCTCATCAACGCGAAATCATACAAAACAAATCGGTTCAAACCACTTTTATTCAAAAATTGCCCTTTGCCAAAACAAAGTATCGTCGTTATTTACCACTTATGCCGTTGGCAATCGAACAATTGAACCTGTCTAAATATGATTTAATCATTTCTAGCAGTCATGCGGTAGCCAAAGGAGTGATTACCGGTCCTGATCAAGTACACATCAGCTATGTGCACTCACCCATGCGATATGCTTGGGATTTACAGCATCAATATTTAAAAGAAACAGGTTTAGATAAAAAGCTTTCCGGGTGGCTTGCCCGCTATTTTCTACATAAATTACGTATATGGGATTTACGCAGCGCCAATAATGTTGATTTTTTCGCAGCAAATTCGCAATTTATTGCGCGCCGCATACAAAAAATCTATCGTCGAGAAGCAACAGTGATTCATCCACCGATAGAGCTACCGCCATTTTCATCTTCCAATACTAAAGATGATTTTTTTCTGACTGCTTCTCGTTTTGTGCCGTATAAAAAAATTGATTTGATTGTTGAAAGTTTTCAACATTTACCAGATAAAAAATTAATTGTCATTGGCGATGGCCCTGATGCAAAAAAAATTAGCAAAAAGGCTGGCAAAAATGTTCAATTACTAGGATATCAATCTGACCAAGTTCTCGTTGACTATCTGCAGCGTGCAAAAGCATTTATTTTTGCAGCTGAAGAAGATTTTGGTTTGTTGCCAGTTGAAGCCCAAGCATGCGGCACACCAGTGATCGCTTATGGTAAAGGCGGTGTGCTTGAAACTGTTCAAGGATTAGAAACAAATATGCCAACTGGTTTGTTTTTTCAAGAACAAAATATACGCTCAATTGTAGATGCCATTAATTTGTTTGAAAAAAAATCACATCTATTTACTACTCATAATTGTTTACACAATGCCGCTCGTTTTGCGCCAGAAAATTTTTACTCTCAATTTAAAAATTTTGTTAATGACGCCATCAATCAGATGCCGTAAAAATTTTCGTGTGAGAATTGACCTCTAATTACCCATGAGAACGAAAATTTTACGGCATGACGCATTCTCGTCGTCCCGCAAAATTTTCAGCTACTCTCAATGTTAGATTAACTGAATTATCATGAAAATTTGTGCAGGATCCAGTTTATAGCTTGACTAGCAAAAATTTTTTACCGCAAGACGCGAGTGGCAAATTGAATCACAAAATTAAGCATGCTATTCTCGCTGCTTCATTTTAATGTGTGGTAGTGATTCACTATGTCAATTAGGGAAGAAGAATTAAATAAAATCACTTCGACCAATGAAATTCATTTGATGGATACAATTCGATATCAACAAATGAAATTAGCTTGGCAAGATCTGATTGATGGAATTCAAAAGTGGCCTGTTTGGTTGATGCTTGCCTATCAAGACATCAAATTACGTTATAGACGATCTGTCATTGGTCCTTTTTGGTTAACGATCAGCATGGCAATTACCGTTTATTCCATGGGATATTTATACGCACATCTATTTCAAGTTAAGCTAGATGTTTATTTTCCATTTTTAACTGCTGGCATGTTGGGTTGGTCACTTATTTCAACTTCTGTGTTGGAATTTACAGAGGGGTTAACTAGTTATGAGGCACTTATTAAACAAATTAAGCTCCCCTATACTACTTACATGCACAGAATTATCAGTCGCAATATTATGATTTTTTTTCATAATATTTTTGTGATGTTACCCGTTTATTTTATTTATCCTCTATCTGCCAAACTAAATATTCACACATTATTTCTCCTTCCTGGATTAGTCATTATTTATTTCAATGCATTCACTTTTGGCACGATATTATCGATGATTGGTGCTCGATATCGAGATATTGCACAAGCGATTAAAAGCTTAATTCAAGTTATTTTCTTTGTTACGCCAGTCATGTGGCAGCCTGACATTTTAATTAATAAAAATCACTGGATAATCGATCTTAATCCATTCTTTGCTATGCTCGAATTACTTCGTGAGCCTCTATTAGGCAATCTTCCCAGTCTTTCTGTTTTTTTAAATTTACTTTTCACCTCGCTCATTGGCGTATTATTTAGTGCATTTTTATTTATTCGACATAGAGCTCGTATCGTTTATTGGTTATAAGGTTTAAGTTATGGCAAAAATTGAGTTGAGTCATGCTTGTGTAGAATTTCCAGTTTACAACATCAACGCTCGATCCATCAAAAAACAATTCTTATGTCTTGCGACCGGCGGAAAAGTTTCAAAAGATGCTCATCAACATGTTGTCGTTAAATCACTCAATAACATTAATCTTAAAATTGAACATGGTGAACGAGTAGGCTTAATTGGCCATAATGGTTCGGGAAAAAGCACTCTCTTAAAATTATTAGCTAATATTTATGAACCTACTTCCGGAAGCGTCTCTATCGATGGATCAGTTTCTCCGTTACTAGACATCATCTGCGGCATAGAAGCAGAATTTACTGGTTACGATAACATTATTCAACGCGGCACGATTCTTGGATTAACACGTAAACAAATAAAAAATCAGATTGATAATATTGCTGCATTAACTGGTCTTGGCGATTATCTCTCCATGCCTGTCAGAACATATTCCTCAGGAATGATGGTAAGACTTGCTTTTGCTATTTCCACCAGTATTAAACCAGAAATTTTATTAATCGATGAAATTTTTGGTGCGGGTGACGCTGATTTTATGGAGAAAGCTCGCGCGAAAATGGTTTCATTATTGGATCAATCCAATATAGTCGTACTTGCATCGCATTCAGATGAGCTCATAAAAGAATTCTGCAACAAAGTCTTGTTATTAGATGGTGGTTGCGTAAAATACTTTGGCAATGTACAAACAGGATTAGAAATGTATCACCAACGAAAGTGATTTCATTAAAATAATGGACAGGAGAAAAAAGGATGATTATCAGCCGAACACCTTATAGGATTTCTTTTTTCGGCGGAGGAACAGATTATCACACTTGGTATCAGCAGCATGGTGCAGCTGTTTTATCTACCACCATTAATCATTATTGTTATCTTCAATGCAGACTTTTACCTCCTTTTTTCGAACATAAATCTCGTATTACTTGGTCAAAAATAGAAGAAATAAATAATCATGCTGATATCCAACACCCTGCGGTGCGTACTGTTTTAGAATATCTGAATATTGATCAAGGAGTTGAAATTACTCATCAAGGTGATCTGCCAGCAAGATCAGGGCTAGGATCCAGTTCTGCCTTCACCGTTGGCTTACTCAATACGCTATACGCATTGCAAGGCATGATGTCTAGTAAGCGTGAATTAGCATGTGAGGCAATTCATATTGAACGTGATATTTTAAAAGAAAATGTTGGTGTACAAGATCAAATTGCTACTGCTTATGGTGGTTTAAACAAAATTGTTGTCCATTCTGATGGTAATTTTGATGTCCTACCTGTGATTAGTTCATACCACCGGACGCAAGAACTGCAAAATCATTTATTGCTTTTCTTTACCGGCATATCACGTACCGCATCCGATATTGCTGGCGAAAAAATTAAATCGATTCCTAATAAATCAAGCGAATTACAACAAATGTATGACATGGTAGAACAAGCAGAAAAAATTCTTTCTGGCACAGGTGATATCACTGCGTTTGGTGAATTGTTACATGAAACTTGGATGTTAAAGCGGCAAATTAGCAGCAAAATTGCACCAGAATTTATTGATAATATCTATTCACGCGCCCAAAATGCTGGTGCCATCGGCGGCAAATTACTTGGTGCTGGCGGCGGTGGATTTATGTTATTTTTCGTTAAACCTGACGATAAAATCAATGTTTGTAATGCACTCAGTGATTTGTTATTAGTTCCATTTGAGTTTGAAACTGCAGGCTCACAGATTGTTTATTTTGATCATATGCATTACAGCAAAATGGCCATGACGCGCCGAGACTATTCTCATTTACGCAATCAACACCTTGAAGACAATTTATCTTTTAACCGTCAACGTTTAACTCGATTACTTGCCGTCGAATAAAAATTGGAGATATCTTTTGTGAATAATACTGAATTATTAAATAAAATTCATAATAGCATTCATGAATATTGCGATGCTAATGATGACTATTCTTTCAATCCTAACAAGCCCGTCGTACGTTTGCATGAACCAACAACATCAGGTGAAGAAATATCAGCCGCAGTTGAAACCATGTTGTCAACTTACACGACCATGGGTAAAAAAGTTCGCGCATTTGAAAATCAATATGCAGCTTACGCAGGTACAAAATATGGTGTGATGTCTAACTCTGGCTCTTCTGCCAATCTTTTAGCTGTCGCCGCACTCGCCAATCCATTTACACGCGATCATTTAAAATCAGGTGATGAAGTCATTGTTCCTGCCTTATCCTGGTCAACTACTATTTGGCCCATTATTCAGCATAATCTGATTCCAGTGATTGTTGACTGTCATTTAGATGATTTTAATATTGATGTTGAAAAACTTGAAAAAGCAATTGGGCCAAAAACAAGAGCCATTAAATTAGTACATGTTTATGGTAATCCTTGCAACATGGATGCCATTATGTCGATTGCAAAAAAACATAATTTATTCGTTATCGAAGATTGTTGTGAAGCAATGGGCGCATTTTATGACGGTAAATCAGTTGGCAGCTTTGGTAATGTCGGCAATTTTAGCTTTTTCTTTTCACATCATATTAGCACAATGGAAGGTGGAATTTCAGTGACCAATGATTTTGATTTCACTGAAACGTTACGCATTTTACGCGCTCATGGTTGGTCGCGCGAAGCTGATGAACATCAAAAATATATTAATATGTATCCTGAAATCGATCCGCGTTTTATTTTTATTAATTTAGGATATAACCTAAGACCAACTGAAGTGAATGCGGCAATGGGCCAATTACAACTGCCAAAACTCGATGGATTTATTGAAAAACGCCGAGAAACAGCTGATTTTTATCGTCGTTATTTATCAAAATACGAAGAATTTTTCCATTTCCAATCTGAAACGCCAAAAGGCAAACATGTTTGGTTTGGTTTTCCGATTGTATTAAAAGATTCTGCACCCTTCAGCGTAAAAAATATTACAAGTTATATGCAACAGCGCGGTATTGAAACGCGCCCTATCATTGCCGGCAACATGGCACGACATCCTGCTTTCAAATTATATCAGCACAGAATCGCCGGCGATTTACATCATGCAGATACTGTCATGAAAAAAGGATTTGCATTTGCATGCCATCACGCCGTCGATCAACAAGCAAGAGAGTATGTCGTACACACGATTGATTCATTTATTAATGAATTCATGAATCAACAAACTGCTCTTGTTAGCTAAGGAAAAGTAGTATGAAGAAAAAGGTTCTCATTTGCGGCGCTACAGGATTTATTGGTAGAAATCTGACAGAACAATTAAGTTTACGCGCTGACTTAGATGTTCATGCTGTGCGTTTTCAACGTCCTGAATATCATTGTCCAAATGTTACTTGGCATCATGCAGATTTACGCAAACCAGAAGATATCGAACGCGTTATTCAAGGCGTAGACATTATCATTCAAGCAGCAGCTACGACTTCAGGTTCAAAAGATATTGTGACACGCCCATACATTCATGTGACTGATAATGCAGTCATGAATGCTTATCTTTTTCGCGCCGCATTCGAGCATCAAGTAAAACACGTTGTTTTCTTTAGCTGCACAGTCATGTATCCCTCTAGCGAGAAAGCATTAAAAGAATCCGATTTTAATGCAAATCTGGCTTTGCATCCGCGTTACTTTGGCGTTGGCAATACAAAAATTTACACGGAAAAAATGTGTGAATTCTATGCTGGCATTTCTGAAACCAAATACACAGCGATTCGCCATTCCAATATTTATGGCGCATATGACAAATTCGATTTAGAGCGTAGTCATGTATTCGGAGCAACCATTACTAAAGTCATGTCAGCGAAAGATAAAATTTCTGTTTGGGGAACCGGTGAAGAAGAACGCGATTTATTGCATATAGACGATTTAGTTAATTTCGTTTCACTAACAATCGATAAGCAGTCAGAAAAATATCGTTTGTATAATTGTGGACTAGGCAAAGCAATTTCTATTAAAGACTTAGTACACAAAATCGTTCACTACTCAGGCAAGCTTTTACAAATTGAACACGATCTTTCGCAGCCTACGATTAAAACAAGTTTGTATCTTGACTGCAGCTTCGCCAAATCTGAGCTCGGTTGGGAACCAAAAATTAGTTTAGATGAAGGTATTAAAAAAACACTTGCTTGGTGGCAAGAAAACATTGGTAAAAAGCAAGCTGCGGCATGAACTATTATCATGAGTTCTATATGTCATTCCCGCAGACTTTTTCGTCATTCCCGCAGACTTTTTCGTCATTCCCGCAGACTTTTTCGTCATTCCCGCGAAGGCGGGAATCTTGTAAATATTAATGAGATCCCCACTTTCGTGGGGATAACGAGTTTACGTGAATGACGAATTATGTTCGCCGGGATAACAATAAATCAGGTTACATTCATTTGAGTCAGTTTTTTATTGTGCTATGATACAGCCCAATTAGGATAGGGATAAAAGAGGATTTTATGAGTTTTTATAAAAATAAAAATGTTCTTGTCACAGGTGGAACAGGTTTAATTGGACGACCACTTGTTGAAATGCTTGTCGAACAAAATGCAAACGTCACTGTTGTCTCATTAGATGATCCTTCTCGTGCACCAACAGGGGTGACTTTCAAGCGCGCCGATTTAAGAGAGTTCAGCAGTTGTTTAGAAGCTTGTCAACATCAAGAAATCGTTTTTCAATTAGCTGGTGTAAAAGGTTCTCCAGCCATGACGGCAAAACGTCCAGCAAGTTTTTTTGTACCTACTATCACTTTTAGTATCAATATGATGGAAGCAGCACGTCGTGCTGGTGTCGAACGGTTTTTATTTACCAGTTCGGTTGGTGTTTATTCCCCCGCAGAAATTTTCTATGAAGATGATGTATGGAAAACGTTTCCTTCTCCAAGCGATCGATTTGCTGGTTGGGCAAAACGTATGGGTGAATTGCAAGCGGAAGCTTATAAAATTGAATATAACTGGGATAAAATTTCGATTGTGCGCCCAGCAAATGTATACGGCCCATTTGATAATTTTGACCCTGCTAATGCAATGGTTATACCGTCATTAATTAAACGCGCAATGGATGGCGAAAACCCCTTAACAGTATGGGGTGATGGTTCACCGATTCGTGATTTTATTCATGCACGCGATGTAGCTTGCGGCATGATGTTAGCCGTTGAAAAAGGAATTAATGAGCCAATTAATTTAGGAAGCGGTACAGGTGTGACAATTAAAGAAATCGCTGAAATTGTTGCAGCAAATGTTCCCGGAGGGCCCATCGAAATTGTTTGGGACATCACTAAACCAAAAGGTGATGCAAAACGCTTGATGGACATGACACGCGCTAATTCTTACGGATTTAAACCAGAAATTTCAATTGAACAAGGCATTATCGAAACCATCGAATGGTTTGCTAAAAACGGTAGTCAAGCTGAAAACCGTTACAATGCGTTTACTGAAAAAGCACATTTGCCATGCGAAAAAATTGTTGCATGAAAAATGTTGCTTTAGTAACTGGTGCTAGTAAAGGCATTGGTGCAGCTACTGCTAAGCTATTAGCAAAACAAGGTTATGCCGTATGCGTCAATTATCATCACAGCAAAGACAACGCAGATAATGTTGTCAGTCAAATCAATACGACTGGCGGTCATGCTATTTCCGTAAAAGCTGACATGGGGTGCGAGAAAGAAATTATTGTGATGTTTGAAAAAATCGATCAGAAACTCGGGCCAGTCACTGCGCTCGTTAATAATGCGGGAACCAATGGCGGCATCTGTGAAGTTGAAAATATTTCGATGGATAGACTAAACCAAGTTTTTGCTACCAATGTTTACGGAACTTTCATTGCTTGTCGTGAAGCTATTAAGCGTATGAAAAACAATGGCGGAGGCAGCATCGTCAATGTTTCTTCAGAAGCCGCTAAATTTGGTGGCAATCAAATTACACACTACGCAGCATCTAAAGCGGCTATCAATGCATTCACCATCGGATTTGCTCGAGAAGTCGCACCGTTTGGCATTCGTGTTAATGCGGTTAGCCCGGGTGTCATTGATACAGAAATGCATCATTCTTCCCCTCCTGAACGTATTGCAAATCTCATTAAATCGTTACCCATGGGAAGAATGGGTAAAACTGATGAAGTAGCAGAATTAATAAAATGGCTGATCTCGGATGAATCATCCTATATTAGTGGTGCGATTATTCCGATTACAGGTTCAAGGTAATTCATATGTTTATCTCTATATTTGCAGCCACTTGCCGACCGGAGAATATTTTTTCATTTTTTGAAAATCTCGCAGCAACATGTGATGATCCCAATTCATTTGAAGTATTAATTAAACTTGATTTAGGTGATGAAAAACTTATTCAAATCATCGATGAATATAAAAAAAATTCTAAATTTTCTATTAAATATCTCGCAACAGAAAAACTTGATGGATATTACTCTCTTGATGTTGGTTATAATGAGCTATTAAAAATAGCTCATCCTGACACTTATTTTTGCTGGCTATTAACTGACGAAATTCGATTTGAAACAAAAGGCTGGGATACTGTCTTACGAAAATATATTGGATTTTATCCGGACGACGTTTTTCGACTTAAAATGTCTATTTTTGCACTTAAAAATTATTATGATTTTTTTGAATGTCTGCCCTGTCCTGACAACTACGCATTAACCACAAGAAAATGGTTGGAGGTTACTGACGGCTGGGGAAATTTTTGGGGACCAGATTCTTGGCATCAATGTGTGGACTATTATTTAGGTTTAGCGCGCAATAAAAACAATCTCTACGGAATTTGGCGATCAATTCCAATTTTTGATATTAAAGTTGGCGGACAAGAAGCAGGACAAGGTATTACTGATCCTAATAAATTGAGAGAGCGGACAATAAAAATCTGGAAAGGATGGCAAAAATTCAGCACTCATGCAGCACAAGAAAATTTTAATCGTTTAGCAATGCGGTTAAGCGCGCATATTACTGCGCATGAAATTGGATTGGAACAATATATACTAGAAGAAAATCTTTTTAAGAAAAACATTGCTCTTTTAAGTAAAGATCACAATATCTGTTATTATCAGTGGTCTTTCGCTTTGCCTAAATTCCAAATTCAACTTCATCTCGCACGAAAACAAATTAAAGCCAAACATTTATTTATGTATTATCATATTCGTCTTCAAGAATGGATGGTGCAATATCATCATGTTTATCAGATAGCAAAACAAATTAAACGATTAACACGCAGGCAGTTTTTACATGATGTATTAAAAATTAAAGATTACTGGTTAATAACGACCACTTTCTCAATTATTTCAAATTGTCTGCTTTTGCCCGCTAACATTTTTAGACATTTTATAAGCAAATTCGCTAGTACACCTTCAAAAAACAAAGGAAAATTAAATTATTTTTTTTATGATGGAAAAACATTAAAAAAATCACCTTTTCAACAATCATTAATCCAGGAATAGCTATTATGAAACCGAAGCTAATCAGTTTTATTATGTTTAGCCGAAATCTAAATATAATAAAGGGTTTTTTAGATAATATTGAAGCAACTGTTAAAAATCCAGACCGAGTTGAAGTTCTGATCAAATTAGATGAAGACCAACCAGAAGCAAAACTATTTATTGAAGATCAAGTAACCAAAAAATCTTTTGTTATTAAATATCTTATTACGCCACGATTAAATGGTTTAACTTCATTATGGTTAGCCTCTAATGAATTATTTTTGTTAAGTTCGCCCGATTCATATTTCCTCCAAGCGATTTCAGACGAAGTACGATTCGAAACCATGCATTGGGACGATATTTTAGAAAAATATATTGGTTTTTTCCCCGATCACATATTTAGATTGAGAATGTCTACTTTCAAATTAAACGCATATCCTACTCCTTTTATATGCAATTTAACACCTGATAGTTTTCCTATTCAAACTCGACAATGGGTAACATTAACCATGGGATTCGGCTCATGCTGTTGGGCTACTGATATTTATCATCAGTTTGTGGCTTATTATTTAAGTTTAGGTGAACAAGCTTATAAATACTTTAAAACACCATTTTACGATAAGGGAATTTTTAGAGATGTGCCGTTATTGGATATAAAATTTAGCGGCCTTGAGTTTGGCATGGGTGTTTCATCAGAAATGATGAAAAATAGAGAATTGTGGATGATCGAAGGATGGAACCGCAATTTATCACATTATCGCCAAGAAAATTTCTCTTATTTAGCAAAACGAATCTCATCATATATCTGGGCAGTAGAAAACAAAATTGAGAAATTTACAATAATGCGTAATTCCTTGAAAAAAACCGTACAAATTATTGATGAAACCGGCAAGCTTCGTCGTGAAATTTCCTATCAATTGCCACGTATAGATTTTTTTATGGCTAACATGATAAGAAAGATAAGATTCTCTCGGGTAAAATTCGGTTGGTGGTGCGAGCAACATTTTGCTGCCGTTCGCAACATTATTCTGGGACGTTTAAATATTATTTTAGAAAAATTTTTCCCTTATAAAGAAGATGGACGATTATTAAAATTTTTATTACGTCAACGATTACCTAAAAATGTAAAATCTTTATGTGCACAATTACTTGTTATCGATCAACAAATCTCAATAAAACAACTTGGTCGAATCCAAAAAACAACTAAAATGATTACCATTACCTTGCGAGCGATTATTAACTATTATCTAGATCGCATCGAGAAATTCATGGTAGGTTCGCCACCAGGTTTAGCAAATCGAAAAAAGTTTTTAAAAATAATTAGTTCGCCAAAATGGCCAAAAGATCCTATAGCAACACCACCTGAAGATATGGAATGGGCCTTAGATACTTTTCGTAACCAGGAAGAAATCTATAAAAAAATGGAAGCCACTGAGCAACAACCAAAACAACTGAATAGCTTTGACCAGACAAATTTACAAGAAATCTTAAAAAATTAGGCGAGAGTTGATAATTCAGGGCTCCCTCATTACAAAACTGTATAATGTGATTAGAAAGTCGGCGTCATCCCGGAATTTCGAACAAAAAAACGTTCGAAATTTTCTGGGATGACATTTTTAATGAGGGAGCCAGTGTTCGACTTCATACTGGAAAAAGCGTTCCTTCCGGATGAAATACACGATGCCTGCTGCAAATATTTTACAATAGGGAAAAACTGAATCATGCGCTTTTTAATAACCGGTGGATCGGGTTATGTCGGAGGTGAGCTTAAACGATCGTTACTAGCCGATGCACACGAATGTGTTAATATTGATATTGAGCATGATGATGATGCACATCCTAATCTTTTAAGCGTACAAGGCAATATCGCACATCATGATATATTGGCAAAATTATTTGCTGAACATGGTCCTTTCGATGCTATTTATCATGCAGCAGCGCAACTACAATTAACCAGAAAATCTCGGCCGCTTTTTTATGCCACTAACATACATGCTACAAAATTACTTGCAGATAATGCGGTGAAACACGGCGTAAAAAATTTCATTTTTATTTCTTCTAATTGTGTTTACGGCAAAATTAATGGCTTGAATATTCATGAAGACACTACACTATCACCATTCGAAGAATATGGCAGAACAAAGGTAGAATCAGAAAAAATTTTACAATGCTATCATGATAAAATGAATGTCGTAACGCTTAGACCACCAACCATTATTGGCGAAGGTCGGCTTGGTATTCTTTCCATTGTATTCGACTTTATTAGAGAAAATCGCAAACTTTGGCTAATTGGAAATGGCGAAAATCGCTATCAATTTATTTATTGCCAAGATCTGATCAATGCTTGTAAAAAAGCAGCAGCTTATAACAAGAGTGCAACTTTTAACATTGGTTGCGATAGTATTCCAACCTTGAATCAATTATTCCAAACCGTTATTGACAAAACATCTAGTCAATCCAAAATATATCATTTATTTCCTTTGATTTTTGTTCCAGCAATGAAGCTTTGCTTTAAATTAGGCCTTTCTCCGCTTGGGCCTTATCAATATAATATGATTACAAATACCTTTAGTGGTGACACCACTAAAATAAAAAAAGAACTCAACTGGTTCCCTACCAAGTCTAATATTGAAATGTTACTCGATAATTATCATTATTATGTATCGCACCGTGATCAGATTTTAAATAATAAAAATCTAACCGGACATCGAAAAATTGCAAAAACAGGTATTCTTTCATTAATTAAATGGTTGTCATGACATGCTTAATAAACTTTCATTCTTATTTATTACACTGATAGCAATCACTACCTTACTCATTGGTATTTACGTAGCTGTAAACAATTCTTATGAGTTTATTGCGTTATACAACTACACACTCGGACCTCTAGGTGATCAATTATATGATGCCTATCGTGTTGTTTATCCTGTTTTTACTCGCCAAGAAAGTTGGACACAGATTTTCATACCTTTTGCTGATCATCGAGTCATCCTAGAACGTGTCATCATGTTGTATGACATGGCAGTCAATCATGGCATCGAAAGCGCACATCCTTATCGGGTTATCATGACATTTTGGGCGGCTTTTTTTGTATTTGCTTTTGCCATTTGTCGTAACAAGAATATTGCTCACCTCGAAAAATTAATTATTTTAGGTGTTGCAGCAAGTCTTTTTCTTGCCCATATTTCTATCGCAAATTTTTCGACTGCTATCCTTTTTACCTGGCCCATGATTATTTTATTTAGTTTTTTATCATTTCTTTTTTTAGCATATTATATTGAAGCGATTCATCATCATCGATATAAATCTAGCTATATTTATTTAGCATGTGTTGTTCTTTTTACAACATTAACCATTTTATCATTCAATATTGGTTTATGGCTTTGGCCGATCATTTTATTAGTTCTTTATCAACGTCGAGCATTAAAACCTAATATTTTTATGTGGTTAATTGTCATTGCTGTCACTTATTATTTATATTTGTATGGCGGCTGGCATCCAGGTATAACTGCCGATGATCATGGCATGATCAAATCGCTTTATAATCCTATTCATCCATTTCTTTATTTCAGTCGAACAGTCAGCATTCCGTTTGTCAAAGATGCCCCCTCATCAGCATCATTTGCGGCTGTGATGGTTGGACTATTGACAACTATATCTTCTCTTTATTTTTTATATCGCTACTGGCGCTTAAGATCTTGGTCTATCAGTGATACTTTTTTATTTTGTACTTTGTTTTTTAGCTTCTCCACAATTTATATTGTGGCAGTAATGCGCAGCTGGATTAATGCAGAATATGCAATTGCTGGCGGCAGGTTCGTCGCTATTAGCTTTGTCATGTGGACATCTTTATTAACTAGCTATTTCAGATTCTTCGGAACCCGTGTTTTTTCTATTGCTCACTTTCGTTATTTATTCATTGTTTGTGCCATTGCTATTTTCCATTACGCTGGTTTTATCATACATAGCTCTTTTGATTATAGTTTGAGTATCAACAAACATTTTATTGCATTTTCAACTGGCATTCCGATTAATAAAGCATTCATTGATTTTTCCAAAAATTATAATAATGAAGAAGACATACAACATCATCAATATGCAGATAATATTCAAAAACAATATGGACTGGGCGCTTATTCACTTTGGCCTGCAAAAAGAATCGGGAAAAATATTGATTTAGCGATGGCTAAAAACTGCAATCTTACCGGCAAAAATATGCTTAATACTGACTTACGCAAATCTGGTAATCCTGCAGTGATCATTCAATCTTGGCTTCCGGGTGTCAAACCTAATAAAAAGACTTTTATTATTTACACGACTAAAAATAATAAAATTGTTGGTTATGCACTCCCAATAGCTGACGTGCAACGTACTATTAAATCACTCATTACAAAAGAACCTACCTCCAGTAAATGGGAAGGTGCAATTAATACCGATCTAACAAAAGGTAGATTAGTAAAATCTTGGTTTGTCGATACTCATGCTAAAACAGCTTGTGAATATGGAAGTTTAAGACTCTAACATCAGCGAATATTTACCAAACCATTTAAAATAGTACATTTTGGCAATCATTATTAATATGCACCATCCATTATAATGGATGGACATTTTGCTTTTTCCGCCGATTCTTTTCGGTTCATCACCTGGAATTTCCATTACAGATAACCTTCGTACGGCTGCAACCGCTGAAACCAGCGGTTCGAAGACCGGCCCGTACAAAGTAGCTTTAAATTCAGGAAAACGTGTAATTTTTACATCAAAGCCGCGATAAATAGTTAACGAATCGGTAATGGGATTACTTCCTAAGTAACGTATCATTTTAGTAAACATAAAATTACCAAAAGCAGTAACAATATTATCATCGTAAGATTTTGCTGGCGGTAAATACCTCGAGACCACCACTAAATCATAACCTTGACGCAAGTTCTTAACGAGATCAGGAAGCTGCTCTATCAGACAGTTTCCATCCAAGCTAAATTCAATCACGCAATCTGTTGTAATGATATCAATTGCATCCATCACAGCTGCACCCAAACCTTTTCTCAGTTGTGACATAATGCGAATATTGTTTTCTATTGCATATTCAATCGTACCATCGGTTGAACCACCATCCACCACTAAAATATCATCAAATAATGTCCTATCAATTATCGGAAAAATTTTTTTAAATCCGTCGATTTCATTTAATGTTGGTAATAGTAAGGTAACTGTTTTTCTGTATACATTTTTCATTGTTATAATCCGTTTATCTTTGAACAGGCAGTAAATTCTTAAAGGTAATATTCAACATGCTAATCAGCACACCTGGTAGATATACCATTGCACCAATAAATCGGTACGCAATAAATATAGTAGCAAATGGTTCATAAAAATGAGGGTTCAATAATATAATTGTTTTTGAAAAAGCTGCTTCACCAACACCAATGCCGCCTGGCGTAATAGGAACTAAATTAGCAACTTGTGTCACTGCTATTGCGATCGCATAATTCATCCAGCTTATTTGTGGAAAATGCATCATATGAGCAATTAATATCACAATCCATACCATCATTATTTGAATTAAAATGGATGCACCAAGGCATAATATAATAATTTTTGGCGCACCGCGATAAATCCTAATCGCTTCGAGAAATGATAATAAACTATCTACCCAAACTTTTCCCTTGTAGCGTGATTCTAACCATTCGCTTATACCAATTCTCGCTGGTAAAACGAATGAAATAATTAATGCCGCCACTACAAACAAACAAATCAACGCGCAACTAATAAAAAATAAATTTAAACTGTGTTGATTACCGAATAAACCAATATGAGTGATTCCTACTAAAAGAATCGTTAGAAAAATACCTAACAATCCTGTTATTCGATCAAATAAAATAGAAAGCACGATTGCACTTTTACGATCAGGTACTTTACCAAAAAGATAATAAGCTCTAACAAAATCGCCGCCCACACTCCCGGGTAACAAATTATTAAACGCAGTACCTAAGTAAGTAGAAATAAATATTTTAGAAAATCCTAAATTAATTGATTGAACATTGTTTAATAACTGCCAACGCACCGCATTTATTGCAACCATAACAATAAATAATAACGCTACGATACAAAGGCTTGTTACATCAAGAAATAAAAAAGAAAAAAGATTAAACTGTATCATTGATGTATGAGCTAGATACCACATCATAAAAATGGATAATAATATTTTGATAAATGATTGAATATTTTTTTGCACGAAGGTTAACCATCATATCTGATTTTTATCGTTTTTGATAACAATCATCCCTTTTGTTTTTGTATACGGTTCATCAAAATAACTATAAGTCACACCAATTCCGTCACTTGGCAACTTCGATAAACAAGTTAACATTTCTTTTTGATGATCTTTTTCTTCACCTGGTACACCTCGCGCAAGAGAGCACCATCGCAATTCATATGTTTGGTGACCAAGTAGTTGAACTAACGCACCATTCACTTGAAAAAAACGATTATAAGGATACTCAGGTTGTCTCAGTATAAAATGAATACGACGTATTCTTTCTTTTCCAACAATCTTATCAGCGAGCGCTTCCCGTATCCGATTCATCCGATTTTCAGAAAACATAGCTCGATCTAACATATAAATATTTGCATAATGTGCTTCAAGCAGAAAAAACCCGCCAAAAAATAATACTGTTAATAAATAACGAAATTGGTCATTGAATAATACGAATACTCGATAAGCACACCATATTAATAAAATCAATCCGGCTGATACTGTTCCGAATAACAATCTAGAATAAACATCTCTAGAATAAACATCCCGGTCAGGCATGACAAGAAAAAACCCACTGGCAACCAGCAGCAATAATGAACTAACAATGGCAGCTTGCAACAAATCTTTTATTTTTTGTTTATTAATTTCATTTTTCTTGTATTTAATAAATAAAGACAGCAGTGAAGCCAGCACACCTAGAAATAAAACTGTCAAAATAATCTTACCTTGTAATACTAAATTACCATGAGGAAAAATCTCCCATAACATATTAAAAATATTTCCCAACATTATTACTCGGTTAAAAATTTCTGACAAACTTAAATTGGGGTGATCAAGACGATATTGATCCGGTATTGGCGCTTGCGCATGATAACGCATGTTTAGAAATGCACCGATAAAATACAGCCCGCAAATTATAAAAAATAAGACAATTTCTACTTTCACTTCATGTCGAGTTTTATGCCACTGGCTAAAATCGCGAAATAAAACTTTAGACAAGATTAATGTCGCAAAGAAAAATGTGGTGGCTGGATAAGAAAGTAATGCTAATAAAATAAATAGTCCGCCAACTACATACCAAATATATGATTTATTTATTTGCTGTGAAGCTGAGTCAATATGACCCTTATTAATACAACGATAAGCAATTAACGTAAATAAAATTGCAATGGGTAATGAGTTTGAGGCAGTTATCACAGCATCATCATATAATTGCGGAATTAAAATAACACCACCTGCAATAAATAATGCTGCCCAAAAGGAAAATCGCAAAGAATAGAGCCAATCAGCGAACAACGCAATGGCAACACCTATTAATGCCACCGATATGGCTCGCAATATTCCCATACGTTCGAGTGTATAACCAAATTTATAACTGAAACAATCAAGATAAGCTTGAAGGGGGCGGCCAAGTGTTTGCATAAAATAAAAGCCATCATCCGTACTACATGATTTATCGAACCCGCCAAATGCATAACGAAAATCGTCGCTACTGTAATACAAGATATTAATTGCAGGAGAAAATACAAAATAAAGCAATATGACTGAAATAAATAAATAAGTTATCAATCGAATCTGCATTATATCTGATTCAAACTTTTGCCTATTCATGACAAATCTCTTCTTGAATTATTGCGAAATAACTTTATTGACATCAAAATCATCAAATCGATATTTAATTACTAACATTGAATCCGTTTTAGGAAATGTATCACCTAAATAACTATATGTTATTCCAATGACATTAGGCGGAAGTGATTTAAGGCAGTTTAGCGTAACATTCTGATTTTCAACTTCCGATTTACTCCCATCATGTGATGAGGCACACCATTCTGTTTGATATTGATTATGCCCTTTTAATATTGATAATGCACCGCTGGTAAGAAAATAACGTGTAAAGGGAACTTCATCTTTGTTAATAACATAATGAATACGTTTTAGTGATGGATGATTAGTCGTGTAATCAGAAATTGTTTGAACGGAGTGATTAAGATAACCGACAAATGCCATAGAAGAACGCATTAAATAAAGATTAGTCTGATAAGATTGAACGATTAAATAATACATCAAAACAATTGTCACCAAAGCAGAACCTAGGACAGATGGAAGAATTCGACAAGATCGGTATAATGCCCATATTGTAATAATGATTCCGGAACTAATTGTTCCCATTAACAACCTGGATCCTAAATCAAGCTTTGGAATTAATAATGGAAATGCATTGCTTATTAACAACGCACATAATGCAAATATCAATACCTGTACGATTGTTAAAATACGATGACGTAACTTGGATAAGGCAGTGATCAATCCTACCATTAAACCAACAGCCAAAATGAGACTCATCCACTTAGATAAATTCACCACTGGAGACATTGGCCACAATGCCCATACGGCTGGATTAAAAATATTTCCCAACAACGTTAAACGTTTAAACATCTCAATAGGATTAAAATTTGGATGCATTAACATGTATTGAGGCGGTATGGGTGCATGTGCGTGATAATGCATATTATGAGAAGACCAGGCAAAGAATACTGCGCAAGCACAGAAAAAAATAAATCCTTCAATAATAATTTCTCGCCGTGTTTTTTCCCAGTTATCTAGTCCTGCAAACAAAATTTTCGTCAGCATTAAGGTAGCATAAAAGAAGACCATCGCTGGATAAGATAATAAAGCAAGAATGAGTAACACAAATGCTAAGAAGTATAATCCGTATTTTTTGACTGCTGTCCATTTTGCTATTGAATCACGCAGTAAATAAGTTTTCTGTATGCACCGATAAGCAATCACGACTAATAGAATTGGAACTGGTAAAGATAACGCACCAGTCAAAATGGTGTCGCTATAAAAATGTGGAATTAAAATAAGTGCAATTGCAATTAGAAATGCTTGAATAGAAGAAATTTTAAATGAGCGAAGCCAATCTGCAATTAGCCCTACACTGATTCCCATTAGTAAAACAGCAATTAAACGCACGTACCGCATATTTTCGACAACATAAGCATATCGAAAACTGATGCAATCCATATAAGCTTGCAAAGGCCGCCCTAACGTCATCATGAAATAAAATCCGTCATCACGACGACAAGATAAATCGGGATTTCCAAATGTATAGCGAAAGTCATCGCCTGCATAATAAAGAAAATTTACTGCAGGAGAAAAAATAAGATATAACAAAGCAATACTGGTTAAGGTGTATATTAACAACCATTTTTTTTCACTCAGATAATTTTGTAGTTTATACATGATCACTTCCACTTGTGTCATTCCCGCGCAGGCAGGAATGACAGTTTAATTTATATAGGTATCATTAATATAAGCTTTATGAAAAGCTCCTCAGCATAACGAATAAAAAATCACACCGCCTCTTCTAGCGCTGCTATACTAAACCCGGCTGCTTGCGCATCTTTATAAAACATTTCCACTGTTTCCAAAGAATATTCTGTTAAATCTTTCCCAACCAAATATAATTTTTTCAAAATATCATTGGTGACGGTAATGATATGGCAGCCGATATCATGCGCTTGGAAAATATTCAATAATTCTCTTGGACTTGCCCAAATCAATTCTAATTGTGAATAAGGACTCATTATTTCTAATGACTTTTGCATGATAGGTAATGGATCAATGCCAGTATCAGCAATACGTCCAGCAAACACAGAAATATAAGAAGAAGGCGCATTCGATAAGCTTTCCGCCGTATCATACACTTGATCTAATGTCATCAGTGCAGTGACATTCATTTTGACATCTTGATCTGCCAAGCTTTTAATGAGCGCATATGAAGTTTCTGCTTTCGTATTGGTGACTGGGATTTTCACATAAACATTATCGCCCCAACTCGCAATTTCTAATGCTTGATCATACATTTCATCAAAATCATCAGAAAATACTTCAAACGAAATTGGTCTGTCTGAAATAGACTGAATAATATCTAACGCAAATGATTTGTAATCCGTAATACCGGCTTTCCGCATCAACGTTGGATTAGTCGTAAATCCTTTAATGTACGGGTGTTGGTACATATCAAGCATGCCTTTTTTATCAGCACCATCCGCAAAAATTTTGACTGTTAAATTCAAAATCGTGCTCATTTTTATTCTCCTTTTTAATTTTTAATTTCCAATTTGTTGTTTAATCCACCTAGTTGCTTCGCTCAATGAATTCACTCTTACATCAGCAGGTTCGGCAGAAAAATTTTCCTGATATCCTCGATCAATCCAAATTGTTTTACAGCCTGCACGCTGACCTGCTTCAATATCTTTCCATCGATCGCCAATCATAAAACTATTGTTAAGATCTATTTGATATTCGCTTGCTGCTTCTGTTAATAAACCTGGTGATGGTTTACGACAAGCACAATCATCAGCATCATCATGATAACAAATACGAATTACATCTAATGGCAGCATGTTCATCAAATATTGATTAATTGATTCCACTAAGGCTTTATCGGCAGTTCCACGAGCAACATCAGGTTGATTAGTTGCACCAATCAATAAATATCCCATATGCTTTAAAATTTGTAATGAAGGAAGAACATCATCAGCGATCACGACTTCATTTAATGTTGATGGCGGATATGGTTTACCATTTTTGACAATAGCATTATTCAAGACACCATCTCGATCCAAAAAAATTGCTCGACTCATGATTAACGCACTGATTCCCATTTAGTTTGTGCTGTTTTTAACTTTGGATGAGATACCAATAAATGCCAAATAACTGCTTGAAAAGCTTCTGCATGCGGCGTGGTATTCTCTGGATTTGGCGTTGGTATGAGAACACAAGCATCAGCCACTTGTTTTGTATAACCGCCATCACGGCCAACAATACCCATAATTTTGCTGCCAATTTTTTTTGCGTATTCCAATGCAGCAACTAAATTAGGACTGACATTTTTTTCTAAATTTCCACCGCCTACAGACAAAATAAGCAACATATCTTTCGATTTTAATCGACTGACTTCTAGCCATTTTGCAAAGATGGTTCCCCAGCCTTCGTCATTGGTGCGAGCAGTAAGTTCTGACACATTATCAGTAGGTGCATAAGCTTCAATACCAACAATTTTACGAAAATC
>CAZKUQ010000006.1:6608-31304 GCA_964555965.1 uncultured Coxiellaceae bacterium | reverse complement strand
ACATATTGTGCTGGCATTAACAAAACTAAGGTAGAAAAGCGTGTCCAAATCCAAAAAAATAATTGATGCGCGAGCCCTGTGATAATGCCTAAATGCAATCCTGCAATGGCCATTAAATGATTGGTACCAGTTTTTCTTAACACTTCCCAATAAGCTTGTGGCACATTTGTTCGCTCACCAATCATCAATGCGGGAAGCCAAATGGCAGTTGGCGATGTTGGTAAAATCAATTGGATTTTTTGCTGCAAATATTGACGAATTTGATTGATGACATACCGATGTGAATGACTTAATAATTTATTTTCTCGGTTAATGACATAACCTGACGCACGAATTCCAGCTTGCAAAGCATATGCTTCATAATCAAAACCACCAGGATTTTGCAGCCCATGAATGCGTTTTAATCGTACCGATAACTTCCATTTATCGCCTACTTTTAATTCGTGTGGCACATCACGCCAAGATAAATAAATAAGTCGTGTTGGATTTATCTTTTTATTTTCTAGACTTTCAACGGCAAATAAAAAATGTGCTTGATAAGTTGAAACAACTGGTAATGATGCAATATAGCCACCAATCGTTATATTTTTATTTTCTATTTCTGATGGCAATTGCCATGCAAGTTGTGAAAAAGCTGTGTGATAAGCCCAAAGCAGCCCTAATAAAAATGAAATCGAGATAATGCGAATGCGGTGAAATTGATAAGCAACAAGGCCGCATAGTAATAAAATGACGCTCATCAACATGAGCGAGGGTAATTGCTTAAATTGTTGCAATAGTAAATCACCGCATAAAAATGCAATGGCATGAAAAATCATGGGAGAATCCTTAGAGAAATGTGTCGCAAGCTGCGGAGAAAAAATTAGATGCCTGGTGAGGTCATCCTGTTTACGATGTCATCCTGAGCGAAGCGCACTAGTGTCCAGAATAATTTAGTCATGTCATGCCAGCGAAAGCTGGCATCCAGGTTTTCACTGCAAATTTTTTAGTAGTTTCTAATCCAATCATCTAAAAATGATGCGCAGATTTTTAATGTCAAAAAAATAACAAAAAGCTCTGGATGTCAGCTTTCGCTGGCATAACAACAACTTTTTCCCGGACAGCAATGGAGCGAAGCGAAGGATCGCTATGATCAGGTTCTGTGGAAGAACCCCAAAAATTGCTTAATCTGACTCTATGAACTAAATTTTACATAAGATATTTATTTTGGCTCGCTTTTCTCATTCATAAATTCAAGGATATCTTTTTTTGTCAAAAGCTTTTGATGCGCATGAGTATCTAATCCGAATTTTGCACTTGCATAGTCATAAAGTAATACGGCAGGCGTTTTAGCATTAATGTCGCCCATAAACTCTTCACCTCCATACCACATATCAGTAAGGCATCCTTTAACAGTTTTCCAAATAAGTTGGTTTTCTTTCACATCAGCCTTTGGATCAAAAACATTGAGCGCAAATAAATTCCTTTTTGGATGTTCAATTGAAACTTGTTCATAAATAGCACGAAACTTATTCCACTACAAATTTACTTTTTAATACCAGAAGATTTTTGCAAATTATCGTCAACTTCTTCAACTGTTACCGAACTCGTATTTGTATTCGTGTCTTTAGATACTAATGCAGTCGTAGATTGTTCTGGCTCAGCGATGATAGGTTTTGATGTTGCATCAGCTTTCTTCCAAATAAGATAACCAGCATAATTTTTTATTGTCTCAAGATAACCGGGTTTCTTTGCTTCAACCACACTGAGCGGCTGAATCTGATGAATGATGTTTAATTCATTTTCAATAGCCAATGATTTTAATGCTAATTGTTGTTGATCACTAGTAATTTCTTTAACTAAATAATTTAATGTTGGAACTTGAGAAGTGATCAGTTCCAATTTTTTTGGCAAATTAGCTTGTTCCTGTCGATAATCTGCAGTCTTTTTTTCTCGATAAAAAGTTAGAGAATAATATCCCACAACCGCAGACAAAAAGAAGGGCCAACCAAAACCTGCGAAAGAACCTGCATAGACAATGCCATAAAACCCTAACAAAAGTTTTCCTTCTCCAATTACCAATTTATTATTTTGCAATTTTTGCCAATTTTTTATGGTTTGTTGTCGTTGTTCATCATTCATTTGCGAAACAACTATTTTTTGTAATTCTTCTGGCGAAAGATGTTTATCTTTTACTTTCGATAAAATTAAACTGTCGTTGCTAAATGCTTCGATAAACTCAGCAAAATGTTTTAATTGTTCTCGTTTAAGATTAAAAAATGTTTTGTATTTATTAAGTGTATCCTCATATGACTTTGAATAATCATTAAAGTTTTCATCATGTTTTTTATTGTTATGACGAATTTTACTTTGACAGCTAATCCAAATGATGTCTTCAAATGCAGTATTAATAAATGCAATTGTGCTATCAAAGGAACCATTTAATTCAGGAAATTGAAATGTGCCAAGCAGCATTCCAGTTCTCATATCAAACTGACAAAGTGCTTGAGCTAATATTTTATTTACCACCAAATCTTGTTGATCTTCTTTTATATCGCAAGCATTAACTATCACTAATGCTTGATTTTGATTATTTTTGATAAAATAAATGGGTAATTGCTGTCGTGCTTCATGGCTCAATATACACACATCAGATCGCAAATAAGTTTTGCCATCACAGCCTAACAAAAGTTCATTCGCAAGCACATCAGGATTGGTTGTTCCGAACAAGTTTCCAGTTTCAGGATTTTTTACCGCAACACCTTTTGCAATCAATTTATTAATCAAGTCATTTACATCATGTATGGTGACCATTTGTATTGGTTGCAAAGCCAAACCAATGGTGACAACATCCGGCTCAGGTTTATCTTTGATCATGAGGGGATAGCGATGATTAAACATGTGACCTCTTTGATGAATTATTTATTATTTTTACCGAAAATATCAGGTTAATTAAGCAATCTCAAGATAAATTTATATCTCAGAAAATTTTCTTTTTTAGCGACAATCTCACTGGTTTTGGATCCCTATCTAATCGCTGTGTTTGTTCTAATGCTTTTTCAAGTATCTCTTTTCCATGCATATTAAATGAACGGAAAAATGTTTGGCCAGATCGAATCATCATGGCGGCATTACTTAATCTATCCAGCCAATTAACCTGACGATGCTTAGGTGAAAAAAATGGATGATCGATTGCTTTTTGCAATACTAATACAGCTTCCACAACAGGCATATTTTTTGTTAATGCCACAATATTATTAGCAACGGCTTCTTGAAGTTGTTTGACGTTAACATAGCTATGTAATTTATCTAATTCGCTCGAAATAGTTTGCGATGTTAATTTATCAAAAAAAACGGTGTTATCCATTTTTGTTTCACAAATTTTATTTGGATCAGTAAGTTGTGTGTTGGTAAGATTTGTATGATTGAAAGTAGACTTACCTAGTTCTGCAGAATCTAAATCTGCGTTACGCAAATCGATGTTATCAAGATTCGATGGATTCGTACTGCTTGGTAAAAACCATTCTGACAAACCAAGAAGTCCCGTCATACTAAACCGAATCGACAGGCTAGCAGATGACATGTCGATACCAACAATATAATTGAAAGCGAATATTAACCATGGAAACTGGGTTCTGAGGAGCGCTCTGTCAGTTGCAATATTTGCTAACCAAAGTTTAGCGCTATGTAAATCCATTAAACGAAAATCGGTGCCCACTAAATTTGCTTCTGATAAATCAGCACCACGTAAATTAATGTAATAATCAGATGTTTTCGGTAATTCTTTTTTTCCATTCTTTACTGACAAGGTAACATTAAGCCCTTTTAACAATAACATTTTTTTGTTGTCCGCTCTAAAGCAATTGTAAGCCCATGCTTTTGCCATATCTAATTTCTCTGAGTTAATTTCAGATATTTTATCGCATAACAAGGCATGGCAAATGGTTTGCAATAAATTGCGCTGATTTTCAGGAACTTTTAAGAATGCTTTGCAACTTTCTGTTATGCGAAAATTCGTAATAAATTTTGCAATTGAGGTAACTGGGAGTTTACTAATCACTGTAAAAAATGCACGAGCTAATTTTTTTTCTGTACCAGCTTCAAATGACACGATAGAATGAGTCAAATAATCCCATGGGTTTCTTTCATCCGCTTTTGTTGCATGAATTAATTGATAAGACAATTTCGTTTTATAAATTTCAATTACTTCTTTGACTTGATCTTCAGTTAAATCATTTGTCAATGTTGTAATTAAATCTTCTTTATAAAGCAATTCATCAATATTTTCTTTCCATGTTTTGCTTACAAGTTTTAATATTGTCAATTCCTGCGAATTTAAAAATGATAATAATAATGTATGTAAAAATATTTCTGTTGGTAAAAGAGAAAATCCATCTTGCATGATTCACTACCTTATTTATAATTTTTATTATTACAAATTATACGTACTGCCCCACCAACATACCATCATAAATATGGAATTTATGACAAGCGTGGATTACGAAAAATTGTTGGAATGATCAAAAGATTGAACAGAAACCCCGACAGGGTTCCTGTTACAATTTGAAGTTTAACCTAACCTACATGAAGTTTTGCAACGCAATTTTGAACTTGAATGCTCTGTGTTGAATCAAGATTCGTAAAATCAATAGTTGGATGGTAGGTAGGATCATAGCGGTAGTACGGTCCATGAAACTTGGTGGCGCCTGATCGTACTAGATGTGTATAAGATGCTTGGCTGTTGTCTCCATCCACATAACTCCACATACTCGAATTCATACCGATTGGATCTTGATTTGGATTCGTGAGATCGCAGGTTACATCATAATTGACTTCTTGAACCAAAGGTGCACCGGAAATTTTTACGGTCTGACGCGGTCCAATTGTTCCTCCACCTGGCAGCGAGATCTCGCCTGCATTAGCAAAGCTGGTGCTGATACCAAATAAAAGAGCAATAGATAAAATCATACGATTTTTCATAATTGTCATTCCTTGTTTAGTAAGAAATTATCAGAGAATTTGAAGCGATGGAATCTATCATTATTTAACTTATCAATCAATAGCTTCTCATATTAATTAGCGAAATTTTTGAATATTTTTTTATATGTATTTAATTATTTGAGTTTTTCATGAATCGTTTAAAGGAAAATTAAAGAAAATGGTTGGAAGTTTTTCTTTCAATGAGCCTTTCGCAAATTCAGAATGACGTGTCAGCTAGAAACAATCATTTTGTTTTATGATGCAACTAACACCCCGTCTTCAATTCTAAAAATTCGCTGAGCTCTAGCAGCAACATCGGGATCATGTGTTACCATCACGACACTCGTTTGCGATGCTTTTTGTAAATCAAAAAATAATTGCAATACACGTTCAGCATTTTTTGGATCTAAATTTCCAGTTGGCTCATCGGCAAGCACACACAAAGGTTCTGCAATGAGTGCACGCGCTATGGCTACACGTTGACGTTCACCGCCAGATAATTGACCTAACCGATGCTGCATGCGATTTTGTAACCCCACTTTTTCTAACAAAGCAGCCGATTTTGCTTCAATCACATCAGGTTCATCACCACGAATTAATAATGGCATGGCAACATTTTCTAGTGCAGAAAATTCTGGTAACAAATGATGAAATTGATAAACAAATCCCAAACAGCGATTACGCAAACGACATTTTTCATTTTCAGACAAGTGCTGCAAATCTTTGCCATCTAACAACACTTTGCCATGCGATGGCTTATCAAGACCAGCAAGCAAATGTAAAAAGGTGCTTTTACCTGACCCTGATGTGCCAACAATAGCAATCATTTCTCCAGATGCCACTTCAAGATTCATTTTCTTCAATACTTCAATTTTTGTAGTGCCATCAGAATAAGATCTGGCAAGATCATGACAAGATAAGACTGATTTATTCATATCGAAGTGACTCCACTGGATCCATTTTAGCTGCGCGCCATGCAGGATAAATGGTTGCAATTAAGCTTAAAAATAATGAAGCAATGCTAATGATAATCACATCACCCCATACAATTTGTGATGGTAAATAACTCACGAAATAAACACTCGATGATAAAAATTGTACGTGAAAAACCGATTCAATAAAGTTAACAATTTCAGTGACATTCCATGCTAATGCAATACCACCTATCACACCAAGCAATGTACCAAACACACCAACTAAACCACCTTGAATGATGAACACACTCATAATCATATTTGGTGTGGCACCAAAGGTGCGTAAGATGGCTATATCAGATTGTTTTTCGTTTACCACCATGACTAATGTTGAAACCAAATTAAACGCTGCGACAGCAACAATTAATAATAAAATTAAAAACATCATGCGTTTTTCTAATTGCACCGCATGAAAAAATTCACCGAATTGATCCGCCCAAGTAGTAACGCTTGCACTGGGTGAAAGCTGAGTCATCAAATCATTTGATAATTCAGGGGCTGCAAAGACATCTTTAACATTCACATGTAAGCCTGTCACATTTTCACCTAAGCCCAATAATTTTTGCGCGTCCGTTAAATGAATAAAGCTCATACCACGGTCAAACCCAAAACCACTGCCAGCACGAAATATTCCAACCACTGTAAAGCGTTTAAAACGCGGAATCACACCTGCAGGTGAAAGTGATATTTGCGGTGTCACAACCGTCACCTTATCACCTACCCGTGCATCTAATGCAGATGCTAAATTCTCGCCCAACACAATACCGAACTTTCCGGCTTGTAAATCGACTAATTTTCCTTGCACCATTTTTTGGGCAAGTTCGGTCACATTTTTTTCTTCTTCCGGCAAAATGCCATTCAACATAGCCGGTTGAACCGAACCACCATAATTTAATAACACTTCACCAGTTGCAAACGGTGCGGATGCTGTGACATAAGAAATTGGTTTAAGTGTTTGTTGTAAGTCTTGCCAGCCAGCGACATATCCTGACACGCTGCTCACAGTGATGGGCGATACCATACTAAATACGCGTTTTTTTATTTCTTTATCAAAACCATTCATTACCGATAAAACAGTGATTAATACCATGACACCTAAGGCGATACCAATCGTTGAAACCACTGAGATAAATGAAATGAAATGATTACGCCGTTTTGCTCGCGTATAACGTAATCCGATAAAAAGAGCTGCCGGTCTAAACATGGGCATGCGTTGCTCCTTTAAATAAAGTAAAAAAGTTATTAGTGGTCTGTTCTGCTATTTCTTCAACTGATATACCGCGCAGTTGAGCAATATATTCAGCTGTCAATTTTACATAAGCAGGTTCATTTTGTTTTCCGCGATGCGGCACTGGCGCAAGATAAGGCGCATCCGTTTCAACTAACATTCTATCAAGCGGCACTTGTTGCGCGACTACTTGAATGGTGGTGGCACTTTTAAAAGTAACGATACCAGAAAATGAAATATAAAAGCCTAAATCTAATGCTTGTTTTGCTGCATCCCAATTCTCAGTGAAACAATGCATCACACCGCAAACATCAGCAGCATTTTCATCACGCATGATTTGCAAAGTATGTTTAATTGCATCTCGAGTATGAATAATTAGCGGTTTTTTTAATGATTTTGCAGCTTGAATATGATCACGGAAGCGCTTTCGCTGCCAATTTAAATCACCGGTTGAACGAAAATAATCGAGCCCTGTTTCACCAATCGCAATCACTTTTTGATGTGCACCTAATTTAATTAACGTATCAATATTAACTTGTTCTTCTGTTTCATTTGGATGCAACCCCACCGATGCAAATACATTGGAATATCTTTCTGCCGTGTGCAACACTTCCGGAAAATCTTTCAGTGACACACACACATTTAGAAAATAGCCCACATCATTTTGTTGCGCATGTTCAATGATTTTTGCAACATCAGCTTTATCTTGATCAAGCATATCAAGATGACAGTGTGAATCCACTAATATCATGCTGCACACCTCATCCATTGAATAATGATGTCTTCTATTAATAATTGTTTATTTAAATTAATACCTAAATTTATTTGTTTGCGTAACTTTAACAAATGTTGATAAAGCGATAGATTAGATTGAGAATTTGTTACCGATTTAAGCGCATTTAATTCTTGGTTAAAATCAGTATTGATGATTGCTTGCTGACTAACAGCCAGTTGTAATTGCAATAAATCTGTTAAAAAACTTAAGAAATAATCGACGAATTGAATTGCTTCAATACCTTGTAATTGATTTGTTAATCCAAGTGGATCCAAAGATTTTTTTATTAGTGCACTTAATCCATTTAACAGCTCAACACGTAATTGTAATAAATTGGATTCCGACAAATTTTTTGCTGCTAATGGTGCACCATGAGTTAATGATAATAATAAATCAACATTAGATTTATCCTTTAATTCTGTTTGCAACCATGAAATAGCAAGTTCACGTGACGGACACGGAAATAAAACACGCTGACAACGACTTAAAATAGTTGCTGGTAATATTGCTGCTTCATTAGCTATTAATATCATCAAAGCACCAGATGCAGGTTCTTCTAATGTTTTTAATAATGCATTGGCAGCATTGACATTCATCGCATCTGCAGGATCAATGATAGCGATTCGATAATTACCGTCAAATGATGATTGATAAATAAATTCATTCATCATTCTGATTTGATCTATCTTAATGGCTTGCCCTGCTTTTTCTGGTTCAACCCAATAAACATTTGGATGCACTCTTCCAGCAACTAAATGACAAGCATGACATTGACCACAATATTTTCCATCAGCTTTGACGTGTTGACACAATAACGCACGCGAAAAATGATCGGCAAAAATAGCTTTCCCAGTTCCTTTTATGCCAGCAAACAATAATGCGTGCGGCAAGCGATTGGATTGTTTTGCTTGCCATAAATATTGCCACTGATCTTGTTGCCAAGAAAAAATCATGTTGCACTCTCAATAAAATTTTTTAATATATCGGCTATTTGCATATGCACTGCAGTGATGGTTTGACTAGCATCAATTACTTTCATTCGTTCAGGATCTGCTTTTGCTCGCATAAGATATTGCGAACGTACGCGATTAAAAAAGTCTATTTTTTCTTGCTCGATTCTATCTTTTTGTGTACCACGTTTTTCTGCGCGTTCTAAACCTAATTCAGGAGAAATATCTAATACAAACGTTAAATCTGGATAATGACGTCCAACTATCATTGTATCTAATTGCTTAATATCTTCTAATCTAATACCACGTCCTCCGCCTTGATACGCATAACTTGCATCAATATAACGATCACTCACCACCCATTTACCTTTACGAAGCGCTGGCTGAATACATTGAGATAAATGTTGTGCGCGGCATGCAAACATTAACAATAATTCTGTTTGCGGCAGCATCGTTTCAGAGCCGGCCGGGTATAATAATACTTTACGAATTTCTTCTGCAATTTCAGTGCCACCAGGCTCGCGTGTCACAACAACATTTATTTTTGAATTTAATAAATAATCTTCAATAAATTGAAGTGCTGTGCTTTTACCAGCACCTTCAGTTCCTTCAATAGTGATAAATTTTCCGCGCGTCATTATTTAAATCCAATAAAGTTGTCGAATTACAAATCCACGTATCTTGCTATCATTAAAAAATGAAACATGCTGTCGTTTATTCGCTGCTGTCACTGCTTTATTATGTTCTTGTAAGGTTTTTGAAAACTGATGACTGCCATCACCACGCGCCACGAAATAATAATAATCATGTTGTATTGGATGAAGTGCCGCATTAATTGACATTAAGCTTGGCATGGCAATTGGCGTTGGTGGCAAGCCTTTGCGTGTATATGTGTTATATGGTGTATCTTCAAGTAAATCTTGTTTGGAAATTTTTCCGATGTAACGATCACCCATCCCATAAATAACGGTTGGATCAATTTGTAATAACATATTTTTACGCAAGCGATTGACGATGACACCTGCGATCAGTGGTCGTTCAGTATTTAAATAAGCTTCTTTTTCCACAAGCGAGGCAACAATTAATGCTTCGTAAGCATTTTGATATGGCAAATTCGCATCACGTTTTTCCCATGCTTGCATAAATTTTTTCTGCATGAGCATGTATGCTTGCTGCAAAATCAATGTGTCTGAATTTCCTTTCGTATAAAAATAAGTGTCAGGAAAAAATTGTCCTTCTGGTGAAATAGGTGTTTGGTGATATTGAGTCATGATTTGTTGCGGCAACATATTTGTTAATGTTTGCCGAACACCTGGCGCTTGCGATAAAGCTTCTCTCACTTGCTTAAAATTCCAGCCCGGAATAATGCTAAATGGGCGAAAATATAAACCTGAACCTGTGGTGACTTGCCGCCAAATGGTAATAAATGAAGCATTTGATACAAATAAATATTCACCTACTTTTAATTGTGTTTTAGGATGCAAATCAGCATAAAGCAAAAAAATAAATGGATGATGAATGACACCTGCTTGCGATAATTTTTTAATAAAGGTTGATTTGGACATCCCTATTGGCACATCAAATACTATTCCCTCTTTTGCTTGAATAATTGGCTGATAAAGCCAGAAGCCTGCAATCCCAAAAAAGCTCACTAACATAAGCGTGATAATCAATAAGCTATTCATAAATGTCGATTTTTTCATGGGATTGCCATCTCTCAAAGTTGTAAATTTTAACTGCGAATAGCGAAATTAGCCATTATTAATATTTAGTTAAGACTAAAGTTGTATTATTTATGGTCAAACACTAGGGGTGGGTAAAAATCATGATGCCAATATCAGCTTTGTTGGATAACTATAACCAACATTACCAAAACGGGATTTTAGATCTCAGTAACAAAGACATTCATGCTGAGGATATGCAAATTCTAGGTGAATTTTTAAAGAAGCATCCTGAAATAAAACGTCTTAATCTTAGCAATAATGATATTTATCTTCCTTCTTTAAAAAAAGGCCAATTACAGCCGCTTGCAAAGCTTGCAAAAATCCAAACGATCACCCATCTTGATATCAGTAATTGTAATATTGAAAATGAGGATATCGCAATTGCTTGTTTAGATAACAAATCCATCAGATATCTTAATATCAGTGGAAACAGAATTTCTAAATTAAGTGTATATACCTTAGCACAAAGCGAAACGATCACTCATCTTGACATCAGTAATAATGACACTCTTGACAATGATGCAGGCATAGAGGAATTCATTCTCAATAAAAATCAAAAAATTATTTCCCTCAATATAAATGGATGCAATGTAAGCCAGGACTTACAAAAACAACTTAATGACCTTATCAAAACCAATAAAGAACCATTCATTAAGAAGGAAATGAAAAAATTAAAATGTTATAGCCGATTGTACGGACAAGTACTGAGAGGAATAAAAAAATCGAGTTATGACGTGGATAGAGCGCGATTTGTCGCACATAAAATTTTTAAACTAAGCGCCAATCCAACATTTTTTGGTGATAGCGAAATCGAACAAAGTAATAAGATGGATCAAATCATGCAGGATTTTTCTGATAAACCTAAAATACAAAATTAAATAATAAAATACCTATTTACCGGAGATAATGGAAGTGAAAGCAAGAAGATATTTTAGTTTTCTAGAAAATAAAAATTTGTTACAACGACAAAAAAGGTATTTTTTTACTCCTTCTCATTTAAAAGCGGATAAAGAAATTATCCACGCGTTTGAATTAAATAATAAGTTAGCTATCGAAAAAATTTTAGCTGAAGAACCACATCTTCTTCATACACCATTAAGCAATGGGTTAACCGCATTACATATTGCTGTTAAGCATTCTCATTTTGATCTGATTAAACAACTAATCGAAAATCATCATGTGAATATCAATGCACGATCAAATAATCCTAACTATAATACAGATGGAATGACACCTGTATTTCTTGCGACATACGAAAATAAACCTCATGAAATTTTGCAATATTTAATTGAGCAAGGTGCAGATACTGGTATTGCCACAAAAGATGGTAAAACACCTCTTTCTGTTGCTGTTTCATTAAATTCAGTTGAAAAAGTAAAATTGATTGCAAAATCATCTGATCCAAATGTTAATCATGTGATGAAAAGTAGTAACACAGCCCTGATTGAAGCAACATTAAATGCTGATGATGAAATTGTAAAAACAATTTTAGAAATTCGCGGGCTTGATGTAAATCATCAAAATTCCATAGGTGATACCGCTTTATTTTGTGCAGTTGAACAAGGCTATCAAACAAAAGCTAAATTAATCATGCAGCATGAATCATTTGATTATGAAGAATCACGCGATCGAGTTGGTTGCTCTCCTTACAAAAAAGCCATGTCTCAATATTTTAATGAAATAGGTTATTCTATTGCAGAACAAAAAAAATCAAATCGTATAAAAAATTACGCCAATCTTTCTATCAATGACCCAAAAGATTCTTTTAAAAAATATGCTTCTGATTTAAATGCTACGCCATCACGTGCATTATATCGATGTTATTTAAATGAAGCTAAATTTGCCGATGAAAATAATCAACTTTTTTCTTATCGACAAGCAAAAATGAAAAATAGTTTAGATATTTGGAAAAAAATAGTTGCTGAGACGGATGCTAAAAATCAACGAAAAAACGCATCCGTTAAAAACATGGTCATTGCGGGAATCAAAGGTTGTGGTTATAAAGAGAATGCGGAAAAATTATATGATGATTGCATGACATATCTCACTGAACACACATTAGTAACAAGTACATTTAATACAGATTTTCTTAAAGATGAGCTTAAATATTATCGTTTAATGAATGTGTTTGAGCTTGATAAACACCGTTCAACTATTAACAGCTTTCGAACCGGATTGTTATATTACCCCAAACGCTTTCAGTTCGAAAATAAACAATTCGATTATTTAAGCGAGGAGCTTTACCAGCAATTTTTGCAAAACAAACACACAAGACCACATTATGGTTCATTACGTTTAGTCAGCAAAGAAAGTCATATTAAAAATAATGAAACATATGGCGAATCATTTGTTATTTTCAAAAATGAAATAAAAGATCTTTGTATATTTAGCCCTGGTGATTCATTAAATTATTTTTGTACTAATGATGATTATTACCAGTTATGCACTGCAAATCATATGGAATATATTTTGTTGCAGTGCGACATTACCACACTCAAATCGATTTTATACGCTGTCAATGAGGGACTTCTTTACGGTCTAGATCAAGATCGTTATTATATTGAAGCTATGTTACCGCCTGTGAGCATGTTAGATAAAAATCTAGTTGAATTTATTAATATTGATGCTGAACGATATAAATTATCTGAAGAAGAAAAGCAGATGTTTGAAAAAGCAGGAATTACTGTTAGTAATCACTCACATAACACAAAACACTATAATGAATTAATTTTAGAATTGAGTAATCACATTAACAATAATAATCATGAAAAAGCAGAAAAATTACTGAATCAACATCCATCATTATTGAATTTACCAAATCGCCATGGAAAATTACCAATACATCAAGCAGCAGAAAAAAATGCTGTTTCATTGATTCAAGCATTTATAAAAATGGGTGCAAACTTAAACGCGCGATTATTTAGTGGTATTACGCCATTGCAAATTGCGCAGAAGAATAATCATCATGATGCGGTGAAATTATTATCTGATACGGCTTCACGCACAATGAAAAAATGAGATAACTAGCATGCCATTTCAATTATTTAATGATTCGCGCGGCAAAAAGCATTTGATTTACATACAAGAAAAGCAATTTTCATGTGGTCTTGCTAGCGTTTGCACTTTATTAAAATCATTTAAAAATATTGAAACTGAAGATAGCACGGCGCGTTTTTTGCGCGAGGTGGCATCCAGAGATCTACAATAATGCCTAATTTAGCCAAAAAGATAGATGCCAGCTTTCGCTGGCATGACAATTTTTGATTTATCGGACAGCAATAAGCTTTCGCTCGCATGACAGGACTTCTTGACAGAGATTCGGGTTCTAAGTGCGCATCATACACGCGGACATGAATGTCCACGCCACAGTTTTAAATCTTTCTAAAAATCAACGTGCCATTCGTCCCGCCAAATCCAAATGAATTTGATGCGGTTATTTGAATTGGCATATGTTGTGCTTTATGCGGCACGAAATTTAAGTCGCAGCCTTCGCCTGGATGATCAAGATTAATGGTTGGTGGAGCTACTTGATCGCGAATAGCGAGAATAGAAAAAATAGCTTCGACAGATCCTGCTGCACCAAGTAAATGGCCTATCATGGATTTAGTTGAACTGACTGCTAATTGATAAGCATGTTCGCCGAAAGTACGTTTGATTCCCATTACTTCAAGCACATCACCAGGTGGTGTTGATGTACCATGTGCATTTAAATATTGAACTTCGTCAGGTTTGATACCTGCATCATGCAAAGCCGCTGACATTGATGCTGCACCGCCTTTTCCTTCTGGATCGGGAGATGTCATGTGATGGGCATCTGCACTCATACCAAAGCCAATTAATTCAGCATAGATTTTTGCGCCACGTGCTTTAGCATGTTCATATTCTTCCAATACAATCATGCCTGCACCTTCACCCAACACAAAACCATCGCGGTCTTTATCCCATGGACGACTTGCTTTTTCTGGCTCGTCGTTACGTGTTGAAAGTGCTCGCATCGCAGCAAAGCCACCAATGCCTAATTTGGTTGATGCATTTTCAGCAGCACCAGCTACCATCACGTCAGCATCACCATAAGCGATGGTTCGTGCGGCGAAACCGATATTATGTGTACCTGTTGTGCATGCAGAAACAAGTGCGATATTCGGACCTTTCATCCCATATTGAATGGAAACATGGCCAGAAATCATATTGATTAATGCACTGGGAATAAAAAATGGTGAAATTCGTCGTGGACCTGATTCAAGTAACACTTCATGTTGTTTTTCAATGCTTGGCAATCCGCCAATGCCAGAACCAATGGCGATACCAATGCGATGTGCATTAGCTTCAGTTACTTGAATACCAGAATCTTGAATAGCTTCTTGTGCCGCCGCCATTCCATATTGAATGAAAACGTCGCGCTTTTTAACTTCTTTTTCCGGCATAAATTTTGCTGCATCAAAATTTTTGATGCTCGCACAAATTTTTGTAGAAAGATCAGAGGCATCGAAATGCTCTATTAATGATACGCCACTTTTACCAGCAACGATTGCTTTCCAGGTACTCTCTACATCATGACCAACAGGCGTAATCATCCCCATACCAGTCACTACGACGCGACGTTTTTTCATTATTCAAATCCTCATTGGATAAGCTAAAAATGAATTTTAGTCATTAGCTAGTTTTGGATTCTTTTTCTGCGCGTTGAACAATATAATTAACAGCATCTTTAATCGTAATAATTTTTTCAGCATCTTCATCAGGAATTTCTGTTTCGAATTCTTCTTCTAATGCCATGACTAATTCAACAGTGTCTAATGAATCAGCACCAAGATCGTCAACAAAAGAGGCGTCAATTTTCACATCATCTTCTTTCACACCTAATTGCTCGACGACAATCTTCTTAACGCGTGCTTCAATTTCATTTGCTTTAGTGGTCATGATTAATCCTCTTAAATAATAAAAACAATTAAATAGTTGTGCTAGTTTAGTCAAAAAATAGTAAGTTGCAAGGCCAAGTTATATTTTAAGCAGCCGATTTCCCGCCTTAACCGCCCATATACATGCCGCCATTAACGTGTAATGTTTGACCAGTTATGTAGCCTGCTGCATCAGAAGATAAAAATAAAACGGCTGCGGCGATATCTTCAATCGAACCTAAACGTTGCATTGGAATTCGTTGAAAAATAGCTTGTTTTTGCTCCTCATTGAGGGCATTTGTCATATCTGTTGCAATAAACCCAGGTGCCACTGTATTCACTGAAATATTTCGCGAACCTACTTCTAAAGCAAGTGCTTTGCTAAATCCAATGACGCCTGCTTTAGCAGCAGAATAATTGGCTTGTCCAGGATTACCAGTGGATCCAACAACTGATCCAATGGTGATAATTCGACCCCAATGTGCTTTTAACATATCGCGTAAACATGCTTTTGATAGACGATAAACAGAATTAAGATTTGTCTCAATCACTTGCATCCATTCATCTTCTTTCATGCGTAAAAATAAATTATCTTGTGTAATCGCCGCGTTATTTACCAAAATATTAATTGCACCGTATTGCGATTTAATAGCCGATACGAGCTCATCGATTGATTGCGATGAGGTGACATTTAACACCATGCCGCATCCGGTTATTTTGTCATGTTTAAATTTTTCTGAAATACGATCAGCACCTTCTTGTGTGGTTGCTGTTCCAATTACTGTTGCACCTGCCAGCCCGAGCGTAGAAGCAATACCGCTGCCGATTCCACGACTCGCACCAGTGACTAATGCAATTTTATTTTTCAATAACCCTTCGCCAAATATCATCATGAACTCCCTTCATTTTCTAAGTTCAGCAAAGTTTCTAAATCTGACATATTAGTTGTTGTCATCAGTTGTAATGATTTATCGATACGTTTATTTAATCCTGATAAAACTTTTCCTGGGCCGCATTCGATAATTTTTTTAATGTTTGATTGCATAAAAAATTTGATTGTTTTCACCCATTGTACTGGAGAATAAAGTTGTCGTGTCAAACCATCGCGAATCGTATCTGCGCTTGAATAGATAGTCACATCAACATTATTCACGACTGAAATAGTTGGCTGCCGAATGCTAATTGATTGCAGATGATTTGCAAGATGTTTTGCAGCCTCGCGCATTAAATCACAGTGTGATGGCACACTCACCGGAATTAACACAGCCATTTTTGCGCCTTTTTCTTTTGCAATTCCAATCGCCTTTTCAACTGCTTCACGATGTCCTGCAATGACTACTTGACCAATGCTATTAAAATTTGCTGGCGATAAAACTTGTGAAGAAGCAGCTTCTCTGCAAATTGTTGCAACTATATTATCATCAAGACCAATAATGGCTGCCATTGCACCTTCACCAATAGCAACCGCTTCTTGCATTAATTGACCACGTGCAGCAACCAACTTAATTGCATCTGTAAAAGTAATTGCATTAGCGCAAACTAAAGCTGTGTATTCACCCAAACTATGTCCTGCTAACATGACAGGCTGTAAATGAATTCTATTTTGTATAATTTTCCAAATCGCATAAGATGCCGCTAACAATGCTGGTTGTGTGAAAGTCGTTTGATTTAATCTTTCTTCCGGGCCGATTTGTGTTAATGTCCACAAATCATAACCAAGCGCATCAGATGCTTCTTCAAAAGTAAGCGCTACTTCAGAGAATTGCTCGGCTACATCTGACAACATGCCCAATGATTGTGAACCTTGTCCTGGAAATACGATACTTAAGTGATTAGTCATTCTGCCATCTCAATTAAAATCTGATTAAAGCTGAGCCCCAAGCAAGACCACCACCAAAACCTTCAATCATTAACAATTGTCCGTGTTTTATTCGACCATCACGCACTGCTTCATCCAACGCAAGTGGAATGGATGCGCTTGAGGTATTGCCTTGTCGGTCGAGCGTAATCGTTACTCGATCAAGTGGTAAATCTAATTTTTTTGCCATGGCTTGAATAATACGAATGTTAGCTTGATGTGGAACCAGCCAATCAATTTCTGATTTCTGCACATTATTTGCTGCTAATGTTTCATCAAATAAATCACCAAGAATATTCACCGCTAATTTAAATAACGCATTACCTGTCATTTTCACTGATTCAAAATTTGGTGTGTTACCGCCACCAAGCGGTAAATACAACACATCTTTATGTGTGCCATCTGCATGTAAATGTGTTGATAAAATACCTGGTTCTTTACTTGCACCAAGCACAACGGCGCCCGCGCCATCACCAAATAACACGCAAGTACTGCGATCTTTCCAATCCACTACACGCGACATCTCTTCGCTGCCGATGATCAGCACATTTTTAAGTTTGCCAGTTTTAATAAATTGATCAGCAATGCCAAGCCCATACATAAAACCCGCACAAGCTGAGGCATTTAAATCAAACGCAGGACATCCTGCGATACCATATCTTTCTTGTAATAAACATGCCGTACTGGGAAACATCATTTGCGGTGTTGTCGATGAGACAATAATCATTTCTACATCTGATGGCTTTAATCCAGCTACTTCTAATGCTTTACGCCCCGCGGCATCTGCCATTGTCACTGTATTTTCATGCGATGACACCATGTGACGTTGTTTAATGCCGGTACGCTCGATAATCCATTCATTGGTAGTATCGACCATTTTTTCTAAATCAAAATTCGTCAGAATTTTTTCCGGAAGATAACTGCCCGTACCAATAATTTTTGAGTACAACATAAGTTATTTACTCGCCTTGAGAAGGTAATGAGGATTTCACGATTTCTTCGACTTTATGTCGAATTAATTCTGGAATATTTTTTTCGGCATTCATAATGGCTTCTTTTATCGCATGTGCAAAACCATTTACACTTGCGCCACCATGACTTTTAATCACGACACCTTGCAACCCGATTAATGTTGCGCCGTTATAACGCGAAGGATCAATACGTTTAACAAGTTTTTTTAAAACAGGTTTTGCAATTAATCCAGCTAACTTGGTTAGCCAATTTTGCATGAACGATTGCTTAATTAAATTGCCAATTAAAATAGCGACACCTTCTGTCGTTTTTAATGCAACATTACCGACAAATCCATCACACACAACGACATCAGCATCGCCAGCATAAATCGCATCACCTTCAATATAGCCGGCATAGTTAATTAGTTTGGTGGCACTCAACAATTGTGCTGTTTGTTTAACTTGCTCATTACCTTTAATTTCTTCTTCGCCGATGTTAAGTAAATATACTTTTGGTGATGGAATATTTTCGATAGCTGATACTAACACTGAACCCATAATTGCAAATTGCATAAGAATATCTGCACTGGAATCAACATTCGCACCCAAATCCAACATACGCATATTTTTATTCGGATTAGAAGTTGGCATGGTTGAAATAATAGCTGGACGATCAATACCTGGTAATGTTTTTAAAACAAATCGCGCTGTTGCCATTAACGCCCCTGTATTTCCTGCACTCACACACGCTTGCGCTTTGCCTTCTTTAACAAGATTAACTGCAACTCGCATCGACGAATCTTTTTTAGTGCGAAGTGCCAGCGAAGGTAACTCATCCATTTCAACCGTTTGAGATGCGTGTTGAATAGTCAAACGTGAACCGTCGTATGAATGAGAGGCTAGCGCATTTTTCAGCACATTCTCATCACCTACGAGTATCAGCTGCAAGTTCGGATATTTAGCTAAGATAGCTAAACTTGCTGGAATAGTAACAGGAGGCCCAAAGTCACCTCCCATTGCATCAATTGCGATTGCGAGCATTAAAACAAACTACTCTTCGTTGCTGTCGTCTTCATCAATGGCTACAGAATTGTTAACCACTTGACGACCTTTGTAATAACCATCTGGGCTAACATGGTGACGACGATGCGTTTCACCTGTTGCTGCATCAATTGATAACGTTGGTTTAGTTAAACCATCATGTGAACGGCGCATTCCGCGTCTTGAACGTGTCACACGACTTTTTTGTACTGCCATTTCTACTTCCCCTCATTTTTTTGCTTATGCTTTAATGATTCCAACACACGGAAAGGACTCTCTCCTTTACCCTGCTCCCATTCTGTGTTTGCCAAAGGCATATTTACTTTACAAACATCAGGTTCATGTCTTGGTATAATTGGTAAATTCAATATGAGCTCATCTTCAATTAGTTCCCGTAACGCTAATTGACCATCGCTTGCTAATGCTGGCTCATATTGATCTGGCAAAGCATTCGCTTCATCAAGTGTGTTAACAATACCCAAGACAAAGTCGGATATTATTTCATAAATGAATGGTTCCATACAACGTTGGCATTGCAGCGTTAATTTTGCCGATACATGGCCCTTAAGATAAGTAATCCCTTGCTCATCCACCCCAAACTCTAAGGCGACTGATGCAATCTCGTTCGGCGTGCTAACACCAGCACCTAGACGGTGCATATCAGCAAGTTTGACCGTGCCATCAAGCCTAAGATGTTGCTCGGCATAACGAAAAGGGTCTATATGTTCAGGTATGAATTTTTCAGACATGCGCGCATTTTATGGGCGTATCCCGTAAGTGTCAAATAAGAATATGTAAAATATAAAAGTAACTATGATAAAATCATATAGTTACGTCTATTTTTGACCATCTTGACGTTAAAAATTGATTATTTATTCAGATGGTCTTAATATGAGCTGTTTAAAATAATTCTAATAATAAAAAAACATACTAGACGTTAGGGGTTTTTGCGAGTGCCAACTCCAGTTAGCTACTCTACTTTCATTGAGTTGCCCCATCTTTCTCTTGATGAAAGGGAGATCTTCTGCTCGTTGGATCTGATAGAGGCAAAAGAAGAGCAAGTCATTATGGCAGATGGCCTAGCCAAGGAGTATGAGCTTGGCTCAAAAAATGTATCTCGCGATCGCTGGAAGACAGCCAAATATCGAAAGATGGCTGGTAAAATCCTATCAAAGACAAGCAATACAATTCTTAAAGCCGACACCACTTATACCTCTCTGGGTTGGTTTACTTCTCTCCGTTTATTTCTAGTTCGCACCAACCGATTATTAGATTATTTTTTCAATTATTCTAAACAAATCGGAACCGCTCTAAAAAGTTTATCTTGGCTTTCTCTGGCTTTAAATATTGCTGGGCTGTCTTATGGGTTAGAATTAGTTAATGATATTAGCATTGTTTTATATACTACTTTCCGTGCGCCACAAACTGATGAAGAAAAAAAATTATCGCACTGGGATCGCTTCAAAAATGTTTTAACTAAAGATAATCGTCCAGCGCGCATGTTAAATGCATTAGTCTGGTTTGGAATTAATTTAGCTGGCTTTATTATTGCATTAACCGTTCCTGGCGGTGCTTTTATACTACCTATTATTAACTTGGCAGGATTTGGTTTTGATGTTGTATTAGACTCTGCTAGAGCGCTGCAGGATGTTAATAAACACGAAAGATTGCTGCACAAAGTGAATGAAAAAATAGCTGAAGCTAGAAAGGCTTATCCGGTAGATATAAAGGAACACGTTAAATTAGTTGAAATAAAAACCCAATTAGAAGCAAAAATCACATCTGTTAAAAAAAATCGTTATTCTACTGCTATAGCAACTATTGGCGTATTCATTGGTATGGCACTCATCTTTTACCCGCCAACGGTGATTCCTGCTGCGTTCTTGCTTGGATCAAGCATCGCATTCTTAACTGGCAGTCTATTTGGAGGATTAGGTAAGCGTATATTTTTTAAAATATCTAATAAACTATCACATTTTTCTAAACCCACAGAATCAACTCCGCCGTCTAATAACAAATCAAAATCTCCTGCCAATACGACGGACATACTAACTTCATTACCAAAAACCAAGCCTATTCCTATTCGTCGCTCAAAAGCGTCAAATGACTTAAAAGAAGAAGAATGCAAAGATGATTTATCTGTGGATATCCACCAGTCTATCTACCCTGATCTCCGCTTTTTATATTCACCAAATAATTCCGTTCCAGCACAGAACATAAACAAAGCCACGCCGCGAATTTTTGAAGAGAAAAACCCTGTTCCGGAATATCGATAAGGGCAAAAATCTCACAAATCAGTTATCTTTTTATTCTCTTGCTATCTTCGTCGATATACTTTATCTTGTTATCTTAACACAGCAAAACAACTACATATTGTGGTTTTTGAGGTCAGACGCCACAAGTCTGTCATACCGTATTAATAAAGTATTTGATTTAACATTATCGTGGAGAAAAGATAAACATGGACACTCAATTATCCCCAGCTATGACCTATACTCCTCATTTTGAGATTGCTCAAACAGCACCAGGCCAAATCAAAGTCATTCGTCGTAATGGTACTGTCACACCTTTTGATGCCAATAAAATTGCTGTTGCCATGACAAAAGCTTTTCTGGCTGTTGAAGGCGATACAGCCGCTGGTTCAAGCCGAATTCATGAAAAAGTAACCGCACTTACCCAAAAAATTGCTGACACTTTTTCTCGACGTTTGCATGGCAGTGGCACGATTCATATTGAAGAAATTCAAGATCAAGTTGAATTAGAACTCATGCGTACTGGCGAATATAAAGTCGCTAAAGGTTACGTTTTGTATCGTGAAGAACGTCGCAAAATTCGCGAACAACAACAGCAAGAAGCTGAAATTAAAAAAGCAGAATTTGTGCTGCATGTCACTTTATCAGACGGCAGCATCGAACCATTGGACATGGCAAAATTGCAAACGCAAATTGAAAACGCATGCGCTGGCTTATCTAACGTTAATCCCAATTTAATTATTGAAGATACAAAACGTAATTTATTTGACAAAGTACCCGTCCACGAAATTAATAAAGCATTAGTCATGTCTGCGCGTGTTCTTATTGAAAAGGAACCTAATTATACTTATGTCGCTGCAAGATTATTGCAAGATGACTTGCGCCGTGAAGCATTCGGTTTTTTAAAACTCCCAACTAATGTCAGTGTAAATGAAATGAAGCAATCCTATGCTTCTTATCTTGAAGCTTATTTAAAAAAAGGGATTGAATTAGAATTATTAGACCCACGTCTCATCAAAAATTTTGATTTACGCATGATTAGTGCAGCCATCAAACCAGAACGTGATTTGCAATTTACTTATTTAGGTTTGCAAACACTTTATGATCGCTATTTCATTCATTCTGAAGGTACACGTTTTGAATTGCCGCAAGCTTTTTTTATGCGTGTTGCCATGGGTCTTGCCATTGAAGAACAAGATAAAGATGCTCGAGCAATTGAATTTTATAATTTACTTTCTTCTTTTGATTTTATGAGTTCCACACCAACTTTATTTAATTCCGGCACATTGCGCCCACAATTATCTAGTTGTTATCTCACCACTGTTCCTGATGATTTAGATGGGATTTACGGTGCCATCAAAGATAATGCTTTATTATCGAAATATGCTGGCGGTTTAGGAAATGACTGGACTAGTGTACGCGCCATGGGTGCACGTATTAAGGGCACAAATGGCAAATCTCAAGGCGTGGTACCATTTTTAAATGTCGCTAATGCAACTGCCGTTGCAGTGAACCAAGGCGGTAAACGTAAAGGTGCTGTGTGTGCTTATTTAGAAACCTGGCACAAAGACATCGAAGAATTTTTAGATTTACGTAAAAATACTGGCGATGAAAGACGTCGCACACATGACATGAATACCGCCAATTGGATTCCAGATTTATTCATGCAACGCATGATTGAAAATAAAGATTGGACGCTATTTTCACCTAATGATACGCCAGATTTACATGATTTATACGGCAAAGCATTTGAAAAAGCGTATGTTGCTTATGAAGAAAAAGCAGCGCGCGGCGAAATTAAAAATAGCAAAACCATTCCAGCTATTTCATTATGGCGAAAGATGTTGACCATGTTATTTGAAACTGGTCATCCATGGATGACTTTCAAAGATCCTTGCAACCTACGCTCACCTCAACAACATGTTGGTGTCGTACATAGCTCTAATCTTTGCACTGAAATCACGCTCAATACATCACGCGATGAAATTGCTGTGTGTAATTTAGGAAGTATTAATTTAGTCGCACACATGGCTGATAAAGGATTAGATCAAGAAAAATTACGCCGCACTATTCATACTGCTTTACGCATGTTGGATAATGTAATTGATATTAATTACTACTCTGTTCCGCAAGCACGAAATTCCAATCTCAAACATCGTCCAGTTGGTATGGGTATCATGGGCTTTCAAGATGTGCTTTACAAATTACGCTTACCTTATTCATCGCAAGAAGCAGTTGAATTTGCTGATCGCTCGATGGAGATCATTAGTTACTATGCTATTGAAGCATCTACGCATTTAGCAGAAGAACGTGGTACTTATTCTTCTTACGAAGGGTCACTTTGGAGTCAAGGCATATTACCAATCGATTCACTTGCGATCCTCGAACAAAATCGCGGTGCTGCTTATTTAGAAATTGATAAAACACAAACACTCGATTGGAAAAAATTGCGTGATCGCGTGAAAAAAATTGGTATGCGTAATTCAAACGTCATGGCAATAGCACCGACAGCCACCATTTCCAATATTTGCGGTATATCACAATCCATTGAGCCGACTTATCAAAACTTATTTGTTAAATCAAATTTATCTGGTGAATTTACTGTGATTAATCCATATCTCGTGAATGACCTTAAACAAGAAGGATTATGGGATGAAGTCATGGTCAATGATCTTAAATATTATAATGGCAGTGTTGCGAAAATTAATCGTATCCCAGAAAAATTAAAACAAATTTATGCAACCGCTTTTGAAGTTGAACCAAATTGGTTAGTAGATGCTGGTGCGCGCCGACAAAAATGGATTGATCAATCACAATCGCTCAATCTTTATATGGCAGAACCATCCGGCAAAAAACTCGATCAATTGTATCGTTATGCTTGGACACGCGGCTTAAAAACAACTTATTACTTACGCAGCATGGGTGCAACGAATGCGGAAAAAGCAACGATTGATGATCGCGCATTAAATGCAGTGCAAGTGAATCCTGCACCTGTAGCAGCACCAAAGGCATGCTTGATCACCGATCCAACTTGTGAAGCGTGTCAATGATTTATATCGCTTCGCGCGGAGTTAATCCGCGCTC